>JBAQFY010000357.1:0-19887 GCA_049287505.1 Sedimentisphaerales bacterium
GATATCTTCGATGATAACAGCACCGTGTTCTGTGGCCCATTTTATGAATTCATCGGGAGGATTCTTTACACTAAATATGTTTGCTTCTTCTATGCGCTTGATTTTCTGCCAGTTTTTGATATTCGTGAGGTTCGCATCATAGAGGAATGCTCCAGCGAGGTTCGCGTCATCGAGGTTTGCACCGGTGAGGTTCGCATTCCAGAGGGCTGCTCCGGTGAGGTTCGCTTCCGGGAGCCATGCACCGGTGAGGTTCGCATCATAGAGGAATGCTCCAGCGAGGTTCACGTCATAGAGGAATGCTCTGGTGAGGTTCGCGCCCCAGAGGTTTGCTCTGGAGAGGTTCGCAAACCGGAGGTCTGCTTCGGTGAGGTTCGCGTATGTGAGGTGTGCGTTTTCGAGGTTTAACTTTGGAAGATGCGCCTTAGATATGTCTACGCCAGTTAACGAAATCCCATCTCTGTGCAAATCTTGCAGTGCGTCGATCCTGCCTCCACTACTGGTTTTCCCTTGCGCAGCATTGATTACTTGCCAAGCCTGATAGTGTTTCGATTTTCGCTGGTTTTCCAACTGCAATCCCAGATTCTCTACTTGCATTCGCAGACTTGTCGATTGCAATCGACGTTCGTCGGCTTCAAAGAAATAGAAGATAACGGCGACAAGAATAGTGAGGCGACCGGCATATCCTAAAATTTCGAGAAAAGCCCAACGCCCTAAAAGATACGAGAGCCGTTCACAAAGCCATTCTGGAAAGATGAACGGCACCAGCCACTTGTGTTTAATTGTCTGCCTGCGTTCCCGCCAGGAACTTTTCTGTTTTTCAGAATCGCTCATAATTCTCCCTTTCAAAAGGTTCGCTTTCACCGCACAATTTTAACGATTGCCCGCCGTAGGTCAACTGACAGTGTTGCTTAATCAGCTCTAATCTTTGATTCCATATTCTGCTCAATCCAAAAAAGACAAGTATGGGACAAGTAGCAACACTGAAACTAATTGAACGAATAGCCCGCTATTTGCAAATGTTTTATCCACCGCATTTTGTCGAATGGGCGATACAGGACTCGAACCTGTGACCCGCTGATTAAGAGTCAGCTGCTCTGCCGACTGAGCTAATCGCCCTGACTTCTTTTCAAGGGAAATCCCTTTTTAGTTTAGATAAATTTGGACTAACTTTACAACTAAAAGGCAGTTATTACAAGAAAATTAAGCATGAATTTTGTTGCTTGCTGCACTTCCTTCCCGCCGGTTACGAAATATCCTTGCCCCGTTAGAAATTCTATAGTGATAACACAAACCCTGCTGGACACCCAAGGGAAACAATCGCTAACTGGATAAAAAAGGAAAATTTCTAACGGGGCTTGCAAACATTCATCCTTTGCACTATAAACGTGCGCAATGTATAGTGTTTTCTGAGTTTACGAGGGACTATTTGCGAACCACAAGGGATAAAACATGAGATACAGCCGGATGTTTATACCGACGGTCAAAGAAATTCCTGCCGATGCAGAGACAGCCAGTCACAAGCTGATGATTCGGGCCGGCCTGATGCGCAAAGTCGCCAGCGGCACATATACTTACCTGCCGCTCGGCTGGCGCAGCCTGCTCAAGGTTATCGCAATCGTCCGCGAGGAAATGGACAAAGCCGGCGCACAGGAAATCCTCGTTCCCTCGATGCAGCCGAAAGAGCTTTGGGACAGGACCGGCCGCAGTATGGATTACGGCCCAACAATGTTTAGCCTTGAAGACCGCCACGGCAGAATGAACGTCCTCGGCCCTACGGCTGAGGAGGTCTTTACGACCCTCGTCGCCGGCGAGGTAAAATCGTACAAGCAGCTACCCATCAACCTTTATCAGATAAGCCCGAAATTCCGCGATGAGTTTCGCCCGCGGTTTGGAGCTATTCGGTCCCGCGAATTCATAATGAAGGACGCCTACAGCTTCGACGCCGACCCCGTCGGTCTCGACGAGTCATATAAAGCAATGTACGATGCATATTGCAGGGTTTTCAAACGCTGCGGTCTTGAGTATGTCATCGTGGAGGCCGAGGTCGGCGAAATGGGCGGCTCCGGCTCGCATCAGTTCACCGTTCCCTGCGAATCCGGCGAAGATACCATCGTTTATACCAAAGACGGCTCTTACGCGGCAAACCTCGAAAGAGCAGCAGTGGACCCATTGCCAAAACAAAAATCTAATGCTGAAATTCCACCAATGGAAGAGGTCCACACCCCCAACATCGGCTCCATCGAAGCAGTCTGCAAGTTTCTAAACACAGAACCCAGGCAAATGGTTAAGACGCTTATTTACTCCACCGAAAACAAAACAGTAGCGGTACTTATTCGTGGTGACCATGATGTTAATGAGGAAAAGCTCAGGTTGGCCGTAGGTGGTAAGCATATAGAATTAGCTGACGAGGTAACTATCGAAAAAGTTACTGATGCAAGGGTGGGTTTTGCCGGGCCGATTGGTTTAGCCGGTAAGGTTGACATGATATTGATGGACCATGCGGTAGATGCAATGCCAGTGTGGGTCACCGGCGCAAACAAGACTGATTATCATGTAAAGAATGTAAAACCAGGCCGAGATTTTGATATAAAGGATGCTAAACAAATCGATATCCGCTATGCAGTTGAAGGTGATATGCGTAACGGTAAGAAACTGCATTTTAAGAAAGGTATCGAGGTTGGGCAGGTCTTTAAGCTTGGGACTAAATACAGCGAAAAACTCGGCGCAAAATTTCTCGATGAACGGGGAAATGAGAATCCCTGTCTTATGGGCTGTTATGGTATTGGTATAAATCGAATTCTTGCTTCCGCAATTGAACTCGGCAACGATGACAACGGCATTATCTGGCCGATTAGTATTGCTCCGTTTGAGGTGCTGGTTACTTCCGTCAATCAGGAAGATAAAAAAGTTGCCAAGGTAGCCGAGAACATTTATCAGCAGTTGCTCGACAATGGTGTTGATGTATTGTTAGATGACAGGGTTCTGCGCGGTGGAGTGAAATTCAAAGATGCCGACCTAATCGGCATACCTGTAAGAGTTACCGTCGGCAAAAAGTCCGTGGCCGAGGGCAACGTCGAGATAAAACTGCGCTGCGAATCACAAAGCCAAAAGGTTCCAATTGCAAAGGCAGCTGATAAGACGATTGAAATGGTTAATTCGCTGAAAGAGCAGCTAAAAGCTTAACACAGTATTTATGATTGATGATTATGAAATTTTAGAACCAACACAAAATTGAAAAGGAGAAAACCGATGAAAGAAGACAAACTCTCAAGACGCGCTTTTATCCGCAGTACATCTTTGATGACCGCTGGTGCAGTTGTCGGCTCATTGGCCCGCGCCGGAAAGGCCGTCTCACCGGCCGACGTCGAACGAATCGTTAAGAATGGTCGCATTAACCAATCCGTCAGCAGATGGTGTTATGGAAAATTTTCGCTCGATGAGCTTTGTACGATAAGCAAGAAGATGGGCCTAAAAGCAATCGACTTACTTGTGCCTAATGACTTCCCTACGCTTAAAAAGCACGGCCTTGTCTGCTCGATGGTGAGTACGCACGGCCTGACGAAAGGACTAAACAGAAAAGAGAATCATGAGCAATGCCTCGCGCAAATCCGCTCGGCAATCGATGCCTCTGCCGATAATAAATTCCCGAATGTAATTACCTTCCCTGGCAACAGGGCAGGTATGCCTGACGATGTCGGTATTGACAATATGGTCATCGCTCTAAAGCAAATTGCCGGATACGCTGAGAAGAAAAAAGTGACCATTTGCTTCGAATATCTTAACAGTAAGGTCGATCATAGAGACTATATGTTCGACAATATGGCCTGGGGCGTTGAGGTCTGCAAGAGAGTCGGCTCCGAGAGCGTAAAGATTCTCTATGACATCTATCACGCTCAGATAATGGAAGGTGACATTATCCGCACGCTTCGCACCTGCAAGGATTATATAGGCCACTACCATACAGGCGGCAATCCGGGGCGAAACGAAATCGACGAAACGCAGGAGTTGTATTATCCGGCCATTATGCGTGCTATTGTCGAGACGGGTTTCAAAGGGTATGTGGCGCACGAGTTTGTTCCTAAACGCGACCCGATCGAGTCTCTTGCTTATGCGGTACGAATCTGCGATGTCTAACTATGTGGAAGCTGAAAGAGCCTAATCCGGTAAAGCTTATCGTCGGAATTTTGGCCGCCAACTACCAGTGTTTGCATACCGCGGCCGATGCGCTTAGTAATAAAATCGGCAAAATCGATTTTACGAGCGAGGTCTGGCCGTTTGATAAAACCGATTATTACAAGGACCAGACAGGCCCACGTATCTTAAGGCAGTTTGTCAGCATTAAACTGCTGATAGACCCCGGCAAATTAGCCAAAGTCAAGCACCAGACAAACAAGCTCGAACAAAAATTAGCGAAGGCCCTGGCACTCCCTCTGCCGAGACCGGTGAACCTGGACCCCGGCATAATTGCGCCTTCGAAGCTGGTATTAGCAACAACAAAAAATTATTCGCATCGTATATATATCGGCAAAAAAATGTACGCTGAAGTTACTTTAATTTTTGACAAAGGCAGTTGGCGGCCGCAGGCTTATACCTATCCTGATTACAGGCAGCAGTGCTACTTCGATTTTTTTGAAAAAGTTAGAACAAGATTACTGGAGCAGTTAAAATCGGAACGTTGACAATATTAGCGATTGTCCTGTTTGCAGGCTCATTTGCGCTGTCGGTTATTTTGACAGTAGCTGCGAGAAAGCTTGCCGTTCACACGGGATTGGTTGCGCAGCCGGCTAAAGATAGATACCACCGAACGGTTATTCCCCTCGGCGGCGGTATCGCAATATTCAGCACAATTTCAATTATATTATTAGCCGCTATTGCAGTAGTAAAATTTATTGCCGTCCCCGGTTACCTTGATTGGCTTGGCCAATCGGCTGTCATTCACACGGAAGGTTTTTTAAGTAAAATCAACCAGCTTTTTGTTGTATTGCTTGCTGTTCTTGTTTTGTTTGTACTCGGCCTTTGGGATGACAAAAAACACCTCGGCCCGTTCTTAAAGCTCGCCGTTCAGTTTACAGTGGCAATAATTGCCGCCTTCTTTGCAGATATTAGAGTTGAGCTTTTTATCGAAAGTAAAATAATTACCTCTCTGCTTTCGGCTGTATGGATAGTTCTGATTATTAATGCGTTTAATTTTCTTGACAACATGGACGGCGCTTCTGCCGGCATCGCCGTCATAGCAAGCTGCATTTTATTTACCGCAGCCGCTTTAAGCGGTCAGGTCTTTGTGGGCGGACTGACACTTGTTTTTATAGGGGCGCTGTTAGGCTTTTTAGTATTTAATTTCCCGCCTGCTAAAATCTTTATGGGAGATGCCGGCTCGCTTGTCGTGGGTTTTTTCGTTGCGCTGCTGACTTTGCGCACCACTTATTATCACGAAGCACAAAGCGGGAAATGGTATCCGGTTTTTATGCCGTTGCTCGTTATGGCTGTCCCGCTCTATGATTTCATCAGCGTGATGCTGCTGCGTGTAAGCCAGGGCAAAAGCCCCTTTATCGGGGACACCCAGCATTTCTCCCATCGATTAAAAAGGCACGGCTTGACCGATGCCCAAACAGTACTAACGTTATACTTAGCTACGCTCTGCACCGGCCTTGGCGCAATTTTTCTCTATCAGGTCAATCTGGCCGGCGCAATTCTAATCCTCATTCAAACAGTTATGGTATTATCTATTGTCGCCATTTTTGAAACCACCGCACAAAATGATAAAGCCGCCGACTAATTCTAATTTATCCAAAAGCAAAGCCTTAGTGTGCCTGGAATATATACTCCTTGCCTTCTGCCTTTGTGTAATTGCACTTCGCACAACGTTTACCGAAAGCCCAACTATGCAAGCGACCACTATGCTATCCGGTATAACTGACAGTATGTACGGCTTACCAATATGGAGGGCTGTGTTAATATCTTCTTTCAGTATGTTTGTATCAGCTGCATTGATATTTTCCTTCGTTATCTGGCTTGTGTTGAGTCTTTGCAGCAGGAAGTTTTCATACCGCATGAGCGGCATTGAAATCGGTTTGGGGCTTTTCTGTGCAGCCGCTATCATCTCGGGTTTTGCGGCGCCGGATAAGCGAGGAGCGATTAATGATTTCGCCGGGCTTGTCGCACCCGTGCTGATGGCTCTGCTGCTGGTCCAGATACTGGTCTCACAATCGAAAGTAAAACTTCTCTTAGCTCTCATTGTCGCTCTGGGTGTTGTCTCGGCTTATCGGTGTTGGGAGCAGTATTCCGAAAATGAGCATTTGATTAAATTTTATGAGCAGGACCCTGATGTGACTCTCGCGCAGCAGCGAATTATCCCGAACAGCTTGGAGCACTTCCAGTTTGAACATCGTTTGTACTCGAAAGATATCAGCGGCTTTTTCACAACAAGTAATTCCGCCGGCTCTTTCGCACTGCTGGCGTCCTTTGCAGCTGTTGTTTTGTTTATCGGGAGGTTTAAAAATCCCAACTCTGATTCCCTTGGGTCTGCCTGGTTGATTATGCGCGGCATCGCAGTCGCGATTGTTATCTTCGGCCTTATAATCACTAAGAGTAAAGGCGCAATTATCGCATCGCTCTTCGCTGCAGCAATGTTTGTTATTTATCTTTGCTTTGGCAATTGGCTGAAACTTCACAAAAAAGCGATTCTAATTATTTGTTTGCTTTTATTTTTTACGGGGGTTTGGGGAATTATCCAGTATGGGGCGGCTCACGGCCGATTACCGGGCGGCAATTCAATGCTTGTCAGATGGCAGTACTGGCAGGCATCGATGAAAATGTATTCCGACCATTTGCTTTCCGGAGTTGGTCCCGGTAATTTCGCACACTTCTATCCACGTTACAAACCAGCATCAGCATCAGAATCCGTGGCAAACCCGCATAACTTTATATTCAGCATCCTTACTCAATACGGTCCTATCGGACTTATTGGATTTTTGGCCATGATTTGCGTGCCGTTGTGGGCAATATTGTATCCCAGGTCTGTAAGCAGCTCATTGGAAGCCCAAGGGACTCAACCGACTTTCAAACAATTGGCAATTGTCTTGGCGATTATTGTATCGGTAGTGTTGCTGTTTATCAGACCAGTTATTTTTCCCCTGCCGGCAACTGCCTCAGCTCAGGAAAGACAGGCCGGGATAATCATATTGTATATAATGCCTGTGATTATATTCATTGCCGGTTTCCTTCTTGTGGCAGCCGGTGAAAGGCCGGTAAAAAAATTCTGTACAAGTGCTGCCGTTGCTGCTCTTTTTTGTGCTGTTTTAGGCGTCCTTCTACATAACCTGATAGATTTTGCCATTTTTGAGCCGAGCGTATGTACTGCTTTTTGGGCGATAATGGCTTGCCTTATTGTAATGGATTCTCAAAAAAATCCCCGGCGACAAATTGTGCTCCGCTGGCCCCCGATTGCGACTGTCGGGGGCAAGGAGTCCTTCGGACTAAAACCTGCGACTTTTATAAAGATACCGATAGTGGCGGCAGGCTTAGTGATAATTTGCATTTATCTTAATTATGCTCTTATTCCCGTCGGTAAAACCAGTGCTAAAATCCAGCAGGCTAACGAGGCAATATCCGTTGGCCGATTCGAACAGGCCCACGAGCTCCTGAATTCCGCCGCTGAGGATGACTCTTTAAGTTCGGCAGCACCGTCCCTTAATGGCAACCTGTATTTGCACCATTTCAAGGTAACGCCGGGTGCTAATCGGGACTTGCTGCTGCGGGCGGAGAATTGCCTGACGACTGCAATCAATCGCAATAGTGCTTCTTTCAAAAACTATGAGCGATTGACAGAGGTGTATCTCCTGCTTGCGGAGAACTCGACACAGCAGGAAAAAATTGATTGGTTAAACAAAGCTTTAGATAACACGTCTTTTACAGTTGACTATCGTTATCCCGGCTGCGCTCGGCTGCGGATTGAGCTGGCAAAGATCGCGGAGAGGTTAGGCAAAACCGATTTTGCTATATTGCAGTACAAAAAAGCAATCGATATCGAAGACCAATATCGCGAGCAGTTTAAGGAGATGTATCCCGAAAGAAAGGAAATTGTCAGCCGCCTCGGCGAAGATAAATACCAGCTTGCAAAACAGCGATTGAAATTCCTCAAAGAATAATAGCAAATAAAATGCTCCTGATCCCTTTAATTCTCAAACATGTCCAAATGATGCAAGGTATATGTGTTATCTATCCTCTAATACCAAGCACCAAATGTTCTTAAGAGGCAGTTCGGCTTGTAAGTCTTTTGGGAGTTTTTCATAGTTTTTGAGTATTGCATTTATAAGATCTGCTGAATCCCATAGACGGACACTGAAAAAACTCTGTTTGGCTTCATTCAAAACCGTTTGTTTGAAACCTCCCCAACACATTAGCAACCCTTGGTCTGCTTTTAGGGTCTGCATTGTTCCTATGAGTGAACGTAATATTGTAACGTCCTCGGGGGATTGTGAGGATTTCACTTGAACACAAAGCCGTGGATTGGAAAAACCTAAAGCTCCTCCTCCCGCTAGTATGTCAACGCCACCATCGGGACCTGGTGGTGACAACTTGGTTAAATATCCTTCAGCTTTTAACACTCCCTCCACAAGTCTTGCCAATCCGTGCCCCGCAAATTTCTGCTGAATGTACGTAAGTATCTGGTCTTTCGCAAACTGCTCCACATCGGGCTGTTCCGTTTCTCCACCATCTTCATCACCGTTTGGCCTCGGAGGTACCTGGCGATTTTCCAGAATGGCTCTGATACGTTCTTCAGCGTTATTGCGTTGGATACGACACACAGTCATAAACGCACCAAAGGAATACAGCAAATCTTGTTCGAAGGCAGTTTTAGGAATGTCGGTTCGTATCCATTCTACAGGTCTCGTATGGTGATTACCTGCTCCCAGGTCTGTCCTATATTCATACGCACCAGTGACTTTTCCAATTGCTATGACAGATTGAGTTTTGAGTGGGAGTATTACTAGATCTCCTTCCTTGATACGATTGTAAAAGGCCCACACTTGACTATTATAGTTTATTAGAGCTTTTTCTGAAGAATCAGAATAGAACTTTCTGCATAGCTCAAACATTTCGTCTTTAGTCTTCACACGCATGAAATCGGGCATTTCTCGCCAACCGATAATAGCAACATTGTTTTCTAAAGCAACTTTCTCCTGCTCGCCATTTCTCCCTGCTCTGACCAGCCACGTAGCCATATAATATCTCCAAAAACAGCCCCCCAGCCGTGATCTCTGTTCAGTTTCAGAACTATAGACTTCTCGCCTCTAAACACTACACAATCTCTGCCCAATAGTCAATGGACTTAAATCACCTCTCCCTCTGATACTCCCCACCTATCCCAGAAGAGGGAAAAGGATTCAGGAGCATTTATTTGCCTTTTCTCCTTCCTTAACACAAAACGATGTACGCAATACACATTACGATATATGAGCTATTATCTCATCAGGTATGTCAAAATTCGAATATGCGTTTTGGACGTCGTCGTGGTCTTCGAAGGTCTCCATTAGCGAAATGATTTTCTTGGCCGTCTGCGCATCGTTGATAGGAATAGTATTCTTCGGCACCATTGAAATTTCAGCTACCTCCGTAGCTATTTCCTTTTCACGCAGGGTCTTTTTTAGCTCTTCATAAGCGCCCGGCTCGCAGGTTATCTCGAAAACATCTCCTACGGTTTTCATATCATCAGCACCGGCACTAAGGGCGATTTCCAAAAGCTGTTCTTCATCAGCGCCGGCAGTATTAACGGTAATAAATCCCTTCTTGCTGAACATCCAGTTAACGCAGCCGCTTGTCCCTAATGAGCCGCCGTGTCTTTCGAACAGCCTTTTAATTTCCGGCGTAGTCCGATTACGGTTATCCGTCAGTGCCTCAACCATTATAGCCACGCCGCTTGGTCCATAGCCCTCGTACAGCACTTCTTCAAAAGTAGCCCCCTCTACCTCACCGGTTCCTTTTTTGATTGCCTTTTCAATCGTATCCTTCGGCATATTAGCTGCTTTGGCTTTGTCGATTGCGTATCGTAAAGACAGATTCGCAGACGGATCGCCGCCGCCGTTCTTGGCAGCGACTATTATCATTCGAGACACTTTGCTCCATATCTTGCCGCGTTTTGCATCGGCAGCGGCTTTTTTATACTTTATTCCCGCCCAGTGTGAATGACCTGACATAAATGCTCCTAAATATACATTACAGACTTTCAACCGTGAACCCCGCCCCTCGGAGAGGCGGGGTGAACTCACGGCTTAATATTATAGCTTGTTTCTTTTTTCAAGTAACTATTTTTCTATCCAGAAATATTTAGCAATGGATTTAACCTAAAATTTTCTTCTAAACTGTTGGTTTGGTGCTTTGAG
Organism: Sedimentisphaerales bacterium; assembly: GCA_049287505.1. Classification (GTDB taxonomy): domain Bacteria; phylum Planctomycetota; class Phycisphaerae; order Sedimentisphaerales; family Anaerobacaceae; genus NIOZ-UU13. The sequence continues at coordinate 10,383 of JBAQFY010000357.1, forward strand.
GTCGGCCTTTTGATTTACGGCTCCAGCCAGATCCCCCGGAAGGTTTTTTTCTTGGGGTCGAACAGGTATTTATTCAGGCACGTCCCGTCATTGCGGAATTCGCCTTCCATACACTCCCACGCCCCGCTGACCTTGACTTCCAGAATCCCATCATCGCTGAGCACAAAAAATTTATTCGAATTCTTAAAGGTAATCAGTGCCTCAGGGGTAAAATTGCTTTGAATAAATTCCCGCACCAGTACCGGTCCTTTTTCTCTTTCCCCCGACCAGCGATATAAGGCGTACTTTGGGCTTTCGTCAACACCACCGGCAATAACGAAATATGCCCTGTGAAAAGGGGAATACTCCATGCTCCTTATGCTCAGAGCTGCCAAATCCCACAATATCGGCTCACCAAAAATTGGCGCCTCACCATTTTCAATTACCTGTCTTGGATTGTTCAAAGGCACAACAAGCGCTTTTATATGGCCGGTTGCCCTGTCGATGGGGTGGGGATTTCGAAATCCGATATAGATTGTCTTGCCGTCGGCCGATGCACAAAGCCCCTCGATATTAAGACCTTCTTCTTTGGGGGCGAGCCTTTGGCGTTCTTTCTTGGTAAGCTCAATTGTGTCGAATCGAGTTGCTCTATCTAACCTCAAATAACGCATATTCTCAGCTCTTACCAGACTGTGGATGAGGGTTTTGCACGGCGTGCCTACGGGGGTAATAGTAACGTTCCCATTTTCGACCTTTATAGTAGTGGCGAAAAAACGATACCGATTAGGTCTCATTTTCCCATCTTTATTTCTGCCGTGCGAGGTAATCCAATAGATACGCCGGCCAATCATCGTTGCCCCCTCGATATCCGCCTCCGTGTGTTCCGGCTCGATGCCAAGAAACTCCGACATATCAAAAGAGAAAATAGGCAGCCCGCCTTTAGTGGTTTTGTAAACTCTCAATGTATTGTTCTCATCGTCAGCAACTATGAACATATCTTCAGTTACAGCCACTGCAGCCGACGCATCACTGGCCCCACGATAGACAAGAGTTCCTGCTGCTTGTTCTTTGCCAAGAGCAAGACTTGTCGTACTACATATTAAAATATAGAATATAGCTTTACTTACAATTCTCATTTCACACACTCAACCCGGCACTTTGTCCCCAGCTTAAACGCTGTCCCCGACCGCGCCTTCGCTTCCCTTCGTCCACCACGTATCATAAGTATCATTACTATATTGCCACTTTAAAAAAACATAATCAATAGCTAATCGCCAATATCGCGGTTCCACCGTCTTTTGGTGGAGTCAATTAAAAAGGGCCTATACCGAATGGTTCGGTATAGGCCCCGAAATGACGTATAAATCTGCTATATCGACCATGCAATTCTAATTGCCAAGCTAAATCCCGGCTTATGGTGCCGGCTCCGGCGGAGGATACAGACGAATATCGTCAAAGTACATCGTACCTGAACCACCGGCTACCGGATTCTTCTTGTTACCTAATCCAAGAGCAATAGTATTGACATTGGCCAGATTCACGCCCTGGTCTGCAAAGGCCTGCAGGTCGATATTCCATTGGGTCCATTCATCTATCAATGCTGCATTCGGATTACCGTGATAGACTACAGCATTGCCGTTAAGAGCAACGTACAACGTCTCGGCAGCGTTAGCCGAATCGCCCGTGAACCAAATAGTTAATGTGCTAATACCATTCTCGGTCCAGTCACGCGGGTAACTTAACGTCTTTTGGGCCTCTGAATACTTGAGGATGCTGTTGTCGTAGAATACAGGCATTGATTGGCTGCCTCCGTGAACGATTGTTTCCTCACAATAAGAACCCGTGGTTTCGTCGCCAACCATTGAGCCGGTCCCGTTACCGGGATAGGCCGGTTCATTACCATGCGCGGCATAGCCAAGCCCATCTTTCCATGCCCACCATATCTCATTGTTGCCAACGTCGTAGTCCTCAAAATCGTCCACAACAAGATAGTTGGCTGTTGTAAAGCTCCAGAGGCTGCCTGTCCAGGGACTATCGGGATTGGCGTTATTGACCTCATCAATACGCCAATAGTAAGTTGTATCCCACAGGAGTTTTCCGGGTTCAAAGGTCTCAGAACCAAGGACCCCGGTGCCTTTATACTCTGGTGAGCTGGTATTGGCATTGCGTACGGCATCTTTATCTGTGCCGAAATAGACCTGATGCGAAGCGGCATAGACTCCCGGCGACCAGCTAAGAATCTGTGTCTGCTTTACATCCACAGCACCATTAGATGGGTCCGGGCTCCCGACAGCACCCTGAGTAGTAAAGCTCCAGACATCGCCTTTATACGTGGCAATGGCGTCAAACTCATCGACCCGCCAGTAGTAAGTCTTAGCAAATTTAAGTGGGCCGGGGGTATAAGTTGTAGCTCCCAGAGGTAGTCCTCCGGTAGCATTGTTCACATCGTCAAAATTGTTGCCGAAATAGACATAATGCAGTTTCGCACCGAAACCTGTCGTCCAGCTAAGTTTCACATCCGGGCCTACAAGCTCGGCGCCATCAACCGGCTTGGCATTGTATGCAGTCTTGGGGGGTACCATGAAGCTCCAGATATTGCCTTTGTGTTTGGTGGTACCATCGGCCTCAACTTCGTCGATACGCCAGTAGTAGGTCGTGCCGTTAACAAGACCCTCCGGATAGGGAAAACCGGGGAAGCCAACAACAAAAAACGTTGTGAGCTGGTTACCCTTGAAAGTATCGCCGGTTCCGTCGTTGACATTGTCAAAATTTTCACCGAAGTACACATCGTGCGAGGCTGCAGTGTCTCCCGCCTTCCAGTTCAGACTCACCCAGGTATCAAGATGTAAGGTGCCATCAGCGGGGGTTGGATTAAAGGCAAAGTCGAATCCTGCACCCTGCATAATAACTTGAATCTCTTCCTGAGTCAGTGCGTGGTTGAAGATGCGAACATCATCAATCATACCGAGAAAACTTCGACTGGCGCCCTCTCCGGTTCTGCCGATAAGAACGGGAGAAGTATCCAATGTTCCCGGCAGGACAATTCCTGAGCCGCTTGTACCAGCGGGTTCTCCATTGATATAATACTGGTGCTGGCCACCTACCACCATCGCAGCTACGTGCACCCATTCATTGAGCGGTACCTGCCCGGTGCTTAGAGTACCAACATAATCATTAATAGTAGTCGAAGTTGTACTAAAGTGCAGGGCACCGCTGGCCTCGGTATAAAGGCTATATGACCTGGGACTGTTAGACTTTGCAACAATTCCCTGCCAGCTTTCGTTATTGGGGCCGGTATGCCTTTCGGCATTTATCCATGCCATTACGGTAACTTCATTGTCCACCGTCAGGATTTCAGCGTGTGGTATCTCCACCCAGTCATCAACGCCATCGAATTGCAAAGCCTTTCCAAATTTTCCATTCACCCACTGTGGGTCACCCTGGAGGGTTCCATCATTACCATACTCACTTAGGTCGGTTGCAATGGTCCCGGAGCCCTCATCGAACCTCCACCAGCCGACGAGCTCTGCCTTAGCTGCGCTCGTTAGAGCCGCACTTAGCACCAAAATAAAAGAAACCAAACAAATCAATTTCCTGCACATAATTGGTCCTCCTTCACCCCGTCCCGTCTTCGACGGGCGGGGTTCAAAAAATTAGAGCACAATAATTATAAATTATGTTTCGGCCACACACCAAAACTCTTGTTGTTAGTAGTATATGAAATGTCAGTTGAAATGTGAAAGTCTCGGATTGCAAAGCACAAAATTCCTCCCGCGACTGTGTACCTCGTGTGATACATAATAACTCCTCCTCTATTCGAGAAATCACGAGAATTCTGCCATGCGGAAGAACAAAATCCACACTTTTAACCAACTCTATTTATACCAGATTAGCCACCTTTTCGTCAAGTAGAATCTTTATACGAAATTCCACGTATTTTCATGAGATTGAGCAAAAGCTGTAACTTGTTGTTTACTTGTGCGCTTGTGCCTTTACGCCCACTTCCACAAGCTACGAATCACGGGCATCGAGTATCGCAATAAACAAATCGTCCTGTTTGTCAGGAATTCAGTTGAATACCGTGTGCCGTACGCTAAAACAGACTCATTGGCTCACTGTCTCTGCTGTGCCGACGATAAATTGTAATCCCTTTACAATCAAGCTGATAGGCCAATTTATATGCCTTATCAACATCGGCTACCGTGGCTTTTTCGCTGAAATTTATGGTCTTACTGACCGCTGCGTCACAGTGCTGCTGAAAAGCTGCCTGCATACGAATATGCCATTGTGGCTTAATATCGTAAGCGCATCTGAAGATTCTGCGAATGTTGACAGGGATTTGGGAGATTTTTTGAATACTGCCGGTTTTGGCAATCTGGTTCTCCAGCCGCTTGCTGTAAAAACCATGTTTTTCAGCTATCTGTTTGAAGAATGGATTTATTTGCAATGTTTTTGAGCCGTCTAAAATCCGGCGGATAAATACCGGTGAGTAAATCGGCTCTATGCCGGAAGAACAGTCTGCGATGATGCTTATCGTACCGGTTGGAGCTATGCAGGTAATAGAAGCGTTGCGGACCTTTTGCTTTCTTTTGGTCCGCCAGATACTGTGACTCCAATTTGGAAACGGCCCGCGTAAATCGGCAAGCTCACCGCTGGCCTTGTGTGCGTTTTCGTTGATGAAGCTCATAAGCTCCGAGCCGAATTCGATACCCCGCTGTGAATCGTAAGGTATCCCGAGCAGAAACAGGCAGTCCGCAAAGCCCATAACACCTAAGCCGATTTTGCGATTGCCTTGTGCTAAGCGGACAGTATTTCTGACCGGATAAACACAGACGTCGATAATATTGTCCAGAAATCGTACAGCTAATTTAATTGTTTTGGCCAGTGCCGGCCAATCCATATCTGCTTTGTCATTGGCGAAGCTCACGAATTTGGTAAGATTGATACTACCCAAGGTGCAGGCCTCATAAGGCAACAACGGCTGTTCACCGCAGGGATTGGTTGCTTCTATTCGGCCCAGCGAAGGAGTTGGATTGTCACGGTTGATTCGGTCGATAAAAACCACGCCTGGTTCGCCGGTTTTATGCGCGCACTTAACAATCATTTTCCAGGTGTCACTGATGGTGTAAAATTGGCCTGCTCGTTTAGAGTAAGGTTTGCCTTTGCCGGCCAGTTTGTGCAAATCATTTATTGTGTAGTTTTTAATATCGATTCGCCGTGGCAATAAGTATCTCTGCTGAGTGCGGGGGTTTTTTACGATGTGTAAAGTTTTGCCGGATTTTAGCACCTTCTTCATCCAGTCATCGGTGATTTTGACGGAGATATTGAAGTTGGTGAAGGCCCGAAGGTTTTGCTTGGCGCGCAGGAATTTTAAAATATCAGGATGTTCGACACCCATCATACCCATATTTGCACCGCGACGAAAAGCACCCTGCTGAATTGCGTTTGTCGTTTCGGAAAAGACGCGCCAAAAACTAATCGGCCCCGAAGTTGTCCCGCCGCTGGAGGCGACGCGGTCGCCTGTCGGCCTTAATCTATCGAAGGAAAATCCGGTTCCGCCGCCTGCCTGCTGAATCAGAGCGGTCTGCTTAATCGCCTCGAATATCCCTTCTATACTGTCTTCAATCGGCAGCACAAAGCAGGCACTGAGCATTCCCCGCCTTTGTGCGTTCATAAGGGCAGGGGAGTTGGGCAAAAATTTTAACGAAGCCATCAAATCGTAGTATTTTCGGTGCCACTGTCTGATTTCCCCGTTATTGGCTCCGTATTTGGCTTCAGCTTCGGCTACCAGTGATGCCACCCTGCTAAAAAGCTGAGCCGGTGTCTCGATGCATTTGCCGTGCTGGTCCTTGATTAGATATCTGCTTCGCAAGACCATCAAAGCGTTTTTACTAAGTACGGGGGCATTTCCTGGTGGCGGTTGTATATGAAGTTCAGCCATAAAAGCTTCAACACCAAAAAAACTTAAAGGGAAAATACAAAATCATAATATGAAATTCAAAACCTGTTTAACTTTAAGGCTCAGATGGTTTTTTGTATTTCAACTTTGAACTTTCAACTTTTCTTTATCCATCTGAACCGAAAAACCTCACGAATCCTTTCGCTAAATCGTATCCCCAAACGCTGCGTGCTGGATTTGAACTCCATTCGATTCAAATCGTTTGTGGTGGGCCTGGCCGGGGACCTTCCGAATATTGCCAACAGGCCGGCTGCAAGCAAGCTGAGAAATGAATTTATCTTAGTTCGCACACGCATACTTGTTACTCGTTGTTCGCAAATCGTGCTTAGATTCACCGAAAACCATTACTATTCACTAACCGGTTACTGTTGCGGATAGAATATTTGTCATTCCCGCCCCGCATCGTGTGCGGGATAAACTCCAGCGGGAATCCAGTTTTTGCTATGGCCCCTGATTTCGTAGGGGTGACATCGTCTGTTTTTGTTTTCCGCAACAGATACTAACTACTATCTCTGCACCGCCAATTTTAGACCGGCTAACAGCTCCTGGCCGGTTCTGCTAATCGATTCGGATTTGCCGAACAATTGATGTCTGTCCAGAATTTCCGGCTTGTAATCATAGTATCTTTGCGCCGCTTCGATGCCGCCTTCGGCAGCGCCGCCGGTTTTGTATTGGCATTCTAAAAGCCATGAGCTGACCTCGTCATCATATTCGGCTGGATAAATAAGAGCCGCTGCGAATTTATCATCGTCGTATTTAGCCAGATGCACCTTGGCCCGGCAGGGGGGTGCTGTCCCGACGGCTAAAGCAACGAGTTTTTGGAAGTCTCCTCTGGCGGTTTCGAGAGTGCTCGAATAAAAGAACATCCCTGCCTCGAGCTGAAAAGTTTGCGCCGGGACGCCTTTTAATTCGAGCCTGCCGTCGGGGTAGGCTCTGTGTATTTTATAGACTTTGCCGTGCTTGTGTTTTTCGCTTTCTAAAAGCTCAGCTACTTCTTCGGCGGTAAAGCCGACGCCGGCGTGGTCGCCGAAGTCGAAAATATACAGGCCAACGTATTTTTCGCTATTTTGTAACTTTGGTAATTTCATAATTCCATATTATAACCACGGATTACACGGATTGCACGAATTTTCTGAGTGCGGAAATGTATTGTGAAAGTTCGCTTCTATAAACTGTGAATAATCCTTTGTATATTGGCTGGTGAGTCCTGATTGTGAGCAGTGGAGCGGGTATAACATAGACGAATATCCAATATTGAACAAAAAATAATGAATGTAGAAGTGAGATTCTTCCCCTTCGACTTTGTTCAGGGCTAAAGGCTACTTTCGCTTAGAATGACAGTACGATGGAATTTCGCTCACAAACTGGAACTGGGAACAAGTTTCGCTGGGCTGACAATATTGCTTCGTTCCGCCTGTGGTGGACTTTCAGCACGTTATTCCCTATAATGATTTTTTTCATGTAGTAGTAGTTTTCGTTAGTATGTGTTTAGCCTCAGTTGTTTTATTGGTGGCACGGCCATCTTGGCCGTGTTTTCACGGGCTGCTCGCCGTGCTACGATTGTCGCAGCAGGGAAGCCCGTGCCACATAAGGAAACTGCTGATTCAGTTGTCAGGCTAAACACATACTTTCATTAATGAAAAGTACTATTGCTTTGTTACAGCTATATTAGGTGTTTTGTATTCGCGTTCCGGCGACGGCTGAACGACTTTCAAAGAAACCTATGGGTGGATTTTTTTTCTTTTAAGTCCGTTAGCTTTGGATTATACTTTCTCGGTAAATGAAAACTGTATCTGTAGAAAGGAGGATACATAATGATTAAGAAATCTAATGAAGGAGATGTGCAGCGGAGCACATGCTGTCCCTGTGGTTACGTTCATTCGACCAGCGGGGTAAACCGCAGAGAATTCCTGCAGGGTGTGGGTTCGGTGGCATTGGCCAGCGCAGCAATTACCGGCCTGAGCTGGTCAGCCGTATCGGCGGCTGAGCAAAATGAGACGGTACCGAAGCGCCGTGCGTTGAAGGTCAAGCCGATACTTGTCTATAGCACGCCACAACGGCGGCACCAAACAAGCTGGCGCAGTTGGGGCGGTATCCAAACCGAACAGGATGCCTCGAAGGAAGTGACCCAGATTCAACGCGAGCTGAGCAAGCTTCAGGCCAAAGCCGATTTTCCGGTCGAGTTTCTAAAGCCTGCCGGTATCAAAGGAGTTGGAGATATACCCCGACTAAACGACCTCGATATGGCTGATGTGTTTTTGATCTACGCTGCAGGGGGCGGGATGGATACTTTCGCCAAGCTGGCGGAGCACGGTAAAGACATTATCTTTTTCTGCCGTCATAAGTCAGGGCCTGTCTATCTGTGGTATGAAATTATCAGCCCCCGCTACCTGCGTCAACACACCGATACGCTCGCCCTTAAAGGGATTGACCATGGTGATGTGGTAATCGACAGTCAGGACGAGATTCTTTGGCGGCTGCGTGCGCTGTGCGGTCTGCGGAACACGATGGGGACGCGAATAATAGCTATCGGAGGGCCGGGCGCCTGGGCGCAGCCAAGAGAGGTCGTGCCGGAGCTGGTTCGGAAGAAATGGCAGTTTGACATTCAGACAGTCTCATACGATGAGTTGGGCAAGCTGATTAAGGAAGCTCGTGCTGACCAAAATGCCGTCAAGCGCGCACACAATCGGGCTGGAAGCTATCTGAAATCACGCGGCACCAAACTGGAAACAGAGCGTCAATTCGTCGACAATTGCTTCCAGTTAGAGCAAGTTTTCCGCGGGATAATGAAAAAGGCGGACTGTCAGGCTATCACGATTAACGGATGTATGGGGACAATAATTCCAATTGCCGAAACGACGGCTTGTCTTACGCTGAGCTTATTGAACGACGCGGAATATATGGCTTTCTGCGAGTCGGACTTCGTGGTGATACCCTCGGGTGTCCTGCTGGCATACATTTCGGGCCTGCCGGTGTTCCTTAACGACCCAACCTACCCACACGACGGGATAATTACTAATGCTCACTGCACAGCCCCACGGAAGATGGACGGGAAAACATTTGAGCCGGCACGGATTATGACCCACTTTGAGTCGGACTATGGTGCGGCGCCGAAGGTTGAGATGCACAAAGGACAGATTGTGACCAATATTGTGCCTGATTTTGCCGCCGAGCGGTGGGTTGGTGTGATTGGCGAGATTATCGATGCTCCATTTATGGATGTCTGCCGGTCACAAATTGATATTCGTTTCTCCTGCGACAGTAAAACTTTAGCTGAGCGGATGCCCGGATTCCACTGGATGATTTGCTACGGTGACTATCTGAGTGAAGTAGGCTACGCCTGCAAGAAGGTCGGAATAGAATTGGAGAATCTCACAGCTTGAAGTGTTTGAGCAGCGGTTGGCAACGATGGAAATATTATATCGGCTGAGGTGCTTGCTCAAATAGATGACTGCGCGCGGATATTCTTTACTTTTATTGCGGTCGTTAACAACGAGGAGAAATAACATGAGAGAGCTGAATTCAAGATTGAGGCCTTTTTTGTTCGGAGTGTTGCTTTCGGTATTT
>JBAQFY010000358.1:0-7593 GCA_049287505.1 Sedimentisphaerales bacterium
GGACTGATTGACCTGGAATGTGCCTTCGGCGCCGTCGTTGACATCATCAAAATTATCGCCGAAGTACACATTGTGCGAGACCGCAAGAGCTCCCGGTAACCAGCTAAGGTTCACCCATGTATCCGGATGGAGGGCACCATCTTCCGGGCTGGGGCCCAGGGCGTAAGGCCATACCTCACCTTCCATCGCGCCCATTATTTCGGGCACCGACAAGGCATGGTCGTAAATCCTTACATCATCAATCGCGCCAATCCAGTCGCAGCCCCACCCGTCCGAGCCGATGAGGACAGGGGTACTGCTGCTGGTAATTTGGCCCATCGGGGTCGAATCGGTCTGCTCTCCATTGAGATAGCATTTCAGCGTCGTGCCGTCAAACGAGCACGCGATATGGCACCACTCGTAGCGCTCCAGGTTTCTGCCGACGAAGGCCCAGGCCCTGGGCGACGTATTGAATGTGAACGCCATGTAGGGCTGAGGAGCGCCGCCCCACCCGTATCGAACCTGATAGCTCCAACTGGGACTCATATTCTGATCCGCCTTGGCCATTGGCGCTGTCTCACCGCCAGCTGTGCCCTTTCCCTCCGGGTCATCCGCGTCAGGTCTTATCCAGAGGGCTATGGAGGTCGGACCGGTAATGTCCAGGCTGGCGTCATTGCCGCAATCGATATAGTCCCCGCCGCCACCGGCGGCGCCCAATCCATGGAACTCCAGGGCTGTCCCACCGACGCCGGCAATCCATGTGGGATTGCCCACGATGGTCCCATCGTTGCCATTACCGCTCGAATCGGCAGCGACTGTGCCCGACCCATCGTCGAGCGTCCAGTGGCCTACCAGATCCGCGCATACACTGCCTGGAACGCTCAGCACAAGAATAGAAGAAATCAGATAAATCAACTTTCTACACATAATAATCCTCCTTCAGAAAAATATTGGTTGTCAATTGAAATGTAAGATGTTTTCACTGCAAAGCACAAAGTTCTTCTTAAAACATGTGTTCTTTACATAATATCTCCTCCTCTACAGAAAAACACAAATATTCCACACCTCAGAGGACAGGATTCAGCAAATATCTACCCATTCGAGTCTTCGACTACGCTCAGGGCAGAATTTCCTTCGCTCAAGGCTTCGGCTAATTAAGGTCAGGCTCTACGCCCTTCCAGCCTGACCAATTTTATTTATAACAGATTAACCCTCTCCTCGTCAAGTAAAACTTGTGCAAACTTCCGTTATGGCAACCATTTACCCATTTTCGCACCCGCCGTGGCTCGCTTGGAGGAGCCAAGTCGCGACAGGTCGGCAAAGAAATAGCAATTTCTGATAGTGTAAACCTTATAACCGGCTGTAGATAATCCTACAACGCCATTTAACAGTAAAAAATGGTTTTGACCTTAAAATCCGAAGCACGAAACTCGAAATCCTAAACAATATCAAATTCTCAAAATCCGAATTTTCAAAACAAAAAGTCGAGTTCCTACTGACGGCACAGACTTGACGTTTTGGTCATTTGAAATTTTGGTAATTCGGATTTGTTTAGTGCCTCGATATTCGGATTTCGGATTTTAAATAACTGACATAACACTTTATATAACAAAAGCTTATCGTCATCGAACAAATCTAAGTAGCGTTGTAGTACTAAAGTAAGAAGGAAAAAACACTCCTAAATATTTAAGCTAAAAGCACCCATCCGCCCGCGCCCCCTTGTCTGTTGTCGCCGACAGCAAAGAGGGTGGCGCAGGCAAAGGTCTCAAGAGAATCATTTTGTGAGCTTAAGGGCGAATTCGTCTGAAAGACGCCTGCCGGTTGGGCATAGACACGTTACCTGTAATATGTAGCTCAGGTTTGCGGCTGACTCGAAAGGCAAATTGAACTCATAAGCCCTCAAAAAATCCCGCCAGTATTCGTCATTTGCAACCGGGTCAGTTAAATCAACATCCGGCCAAATAATAACTCTCTTTCCTTTAGGCTCAGCCGAGCGATGAGCTCTTTGGTACAATTCAAAACGAAATACGCAGGGTGATTTAATCTGAGAACCGAAAGAATCCATCAAACTAACGTAAAGATTTATATTAGCCTGTCGGGCATCGTTGGAGCCGATAAATTCAGTTAGCGGCATAATACTGATTTTTGCCGGGGCAAAATGAGAATAAACAGAAAGCCTTTCAAAATCGTTATCAGTCTCCGTAGTGAGTTCAGAAAGCCCCGGCATCTGCTCACAACCGGCGCCCCCCAAAAGCATTGCCAGAAGACAGACAACAGAGGACAGAGGACAGAGAGCTGAAGACATCTGATTTCTGATTTCTGGCTTCTGATTTCTGACTTCTGATTTCTGACTTCTGATTTCTGACTTCATAAATCCTCATCAAGCATGTGGCCAAGGAGGTGTTTTTTCGTTCGCAAATATTCGATATTGTGTTTGCCCGGCTCAGCTCTCAGCGGTATCTGCTCAACAATCTTTATACCATAAACCTCAAGGCGGCTAATCTTCTTTGGATTGTTTGTCAGTATGCGTATCTTCCTGAGTCCCAAATCGCGACAGATTTGGGCACCGATTCCATAATCGCGTTTGTCAGCCATAAAGCCTAATTTCAGATTGGCCTCAACAGTATCAAGGCCCTGCTCCTGAAGCTTATAAGCACGGAGTTTGTTGGTCAGGCCGATGCCTCTACCCTCTTGCCGCAGGTAAATCAAGGCACCTTTGCCGGCTTCTTCTATCATCTTCATCGCAGTTATCAATTGATAGCCGCACTCGCATCTCTGCGAATGAAACAAATCGCCGGTCATACATTCTGAATGCACCCTGACCAACACAGACTCATCATGCTCGATGGGTTTGCCATTTTCATCGAGCCGGCCGACACCGCCTTTGCACAATGCCAGATGGGGCTCGGCTGAGGTGATGCTCTTATAGCCGATAAGTGTAAATTCCCCGTAGTCGGTAGGTAAATTGACGCACTCAAGGCGCTCGATTTGACTTTCACGTTGAATACGATATTCTATGAGCTTGGTGATTGAGGCAATTTTGAGGTTATGCTTCTCGCAGAATTTCAACAGCTCCGGTACGCGTGCCATCGAGCCGTCCTCGTTCATAATTTCACAGATGACACCGGCCGGCTTTAAAGACGCTAAACGCATTAAATCAACTGCGCCTTCGGTCTGCCCTGCTCGAATGAGCACTCCGCCTTCACGAGCACGCAGCGGAAACACATGGCCGGGACGAACAAGGTCGCCCGGCCTGGCACCATCAGCAGTTGCCGCCTGAATCGTCTGCGCCCGGTCGGCAGCGCTGATACCTGTGCTTACTCCTTCGGCTGCGTCAATACTGACCGTGAACGCCGTCCCAAAACGGGCGGTACTGTCAACGGTCTGCGGATAAAGACCAAGCGAATCACACTTTTCAGCCGTCAGTGGCAGACAAATAAGACCACGACCGAACCTGGCCATAAAGTTAATAATCTGAGGAGTTACCTTCTCGGCAGCGCAGACCAGGTCGCCTTCGTTCTCACGGTCTTCCGCATCAACAAGGACAATCATTTTGCCGTGGCGAAGCTCATCCAGAACCTCCGGTATTTCGCTAAATTGTACAGCCACGTTCTTATCTCATACTTGACATTTCGTGTTTTTGGTTTCGATATGTGAATCGCCGGTTTTAAATACTATCAGCTAAGAACTATTGTTCGCCAGGCTTTGTTCATACCGTTCAATATATCGACTTCCGTTGCGAATGTAAATAAGCGTTGTCAAAATAGCGGTACTGGCAGCCGACCACCAGAGAACCCGCAAAAACCAAATCCAGCCGGGCAAAACACCGGAGACCTCAGGAGCTATCAGAATTCCCGCTACCATCGACAACTGCAGGGTAGTGGCAAGCTTGCCGATGAATACAGGAGCGATGTGAATCCGTGAAGTTATAAGATAAACAATAGTAAAACCAATAAACAAAAACAAGTCCTTGCCGATTATCAAAACCACAACCGTCGGCGGCAGCAGAAATTCTTCAACATGCCCACGCTGCGAGGCCAACAGCAGGCACGCACAGGTCATAAGCAGCTTGTCGGCAATGGGGTCAAGAAAAGCACCGAGCTTGGTAATCTGTTTTATCCTGCGAGCCAAATAGCCATCGATGCCGTCGCTTATCGCCATAGCTAAAAAAATGACGGTTGAAACATACCGCATTGCGTTCCGTGCATCGGTGCTAAGTGCAGGGTCATTTATCTTCAACATAAAGCTGACAAACGGAACTATCAGCAATATCCTTAAAATCGTAATCCGACTGGCCCAGCTTAGCTTCATAGACACATACCTTGTCATTATGAGCGAAGTGAAGAATCTATCTGCCAAATGTTATACGCTATCCCACGAGCTGGTAACAATAGCAGTAACTTTCTTCAATAGTAATGGAGACTATGTTAAGGAGAAAACCGCTATTTGGCAAGAAATAGATTAGCAGAGAAATAGTAGGCAATCACAAACCTACCCGACTATGAAAACAGAAATCCAGAAACGTATTGGCGAGGTGGATTCCCGCTGGAGTTTATCCCACACAGAGTTTATCCCGCACTTTGATGCGGGGATGAGTGGCAAGAACGCCAGCTAATACTTATTCTTTTCAAGTCCGAGGCCACGGCCGGGATGCTCTTTCGATTTACCTTTGCCCTTGCCTTCGCCCTTATCTCTGGCCCGAAGACCGGGAGGCAGCGAGTCCTCGGATATAGACTCCCACGGACCGTCAATATGGACGCCCGCTTCCCAGTGCGGCTCACGATAGCGGTAATAGTGGCCATCGAAATAGAAATGGAGGGGAAAATCTACGACAACATAGACGCCGCGGCCCGAATCATAAACAAGCTCCACCCCCTCGTATTTGTGGCGATAACCATGCGCCGGAGCATGTGGGGGAGGTCCGTGTTTGTGCCCGCGGCCCGACCCCGCACCAATCGAAAAGCTCTCGCATGAGACAAGCATAAGTGTTGCACAAGCCAGGACAACCGTCGATAAGGATAAGAATTTAAATCTCATAATTAGTCCCTCGTAACATTTAGAAAAAAGGTGGGGCAAGCCCCCCCTACCTGACTTCATTGCTAATCCCTCTTAACATTTCAGTAATCAATACCCTGCAACAATCGTCATACCTTCATAAAATATAATACAAATTCAAAACGAATCAACAGTTATTGTAAAAAAGGAAAAATCCCGTAATATCTTACCGGCTTAATTTATTGATGTAAACCGCCATACTGATACAATCAAAAGGATACTTCTGAGCATAAAACTATCAGTGCATTATTGCGGATACAAAAGAGGCTTGTCGTGAGCGGTAAACTTGCAATAATATATCACGGCCTCGCAGTTTTGCTCGACGCAGGGCTGCCGATACTAAAGTCACTTGATACGGTCAGCGAAGGGTTGCAAGGGCATCTGAGAAAAATTTTCTCCGACTTAAGCAAATCTGTTTCACTGGGCAATAGCTTTGCAGATTCGATGGCCGAATATCCTAAAGTCTTCGCCAGGCTGGATATAATGCTCGTAAAATCAGCGGAGCTCTCGGGCGAATTGCCCAATTGTTTCAAGATGCTTTCCAAATGGTATGAGTTTAGTAACCGAATAAAAAAGATTCTCATCTCAAGACTAATTCTACCACTGCTGATTTTTCATATTATGGTGGTGATTGTTCCCCTGCCCTCGATGGTTTTAAGCGAAATCAGTATAAATGAATACATAACGAAGGTTGCAACAACATTAGGTTCCCTTTACCTTCTTATAGGAATAACCTTGACCTTTTACCACTCCATGCCAGATAACGGCATTTTTCGCAGACTTTTGGATGCCCTGATACTGAGAATTCCACTTTTAGGTCAGGCGGTTCGGCAGCTCTCGATATGTCGGTATTGCAGGGGATTCAATATGCTCTATAAAGCCGGTGTGCCAATAACAGAATGTGCTGTAAAAGCCCCCGAATTAACAGGAAACTTAGTTATATCCGACCTGTTTAAGGGGGGCGCAGCAAGTGCAGCAGCCGGAAATATTACCTGTGATGGATTTTCCCGCAGATTACCTCCGGAGTATCTTAACCTTTGGCAAACCGGCGAACAAATTGGCGAGCTCGACAAGATGGTTGATAAGATAGCTGAAATTGCCGGCGACAGAGCCGAGCACCTGTTCACTGAATTTGCCCAATGGCTGCCAAGATTGCTTTATGCCCTGGTTTGTATTGTGATGATTATAATAATATTTAAGAAGGCAGCGTCGATAGGTTACCCTATAAATATTCCTTGATAGAAATCACTGCGAGGGTATAATTTCCAAGGTTTATTGAGGGCAAGAAAAATGGCCGTGCTGAATGTTAATATCGACCACGTTGCGACCGTCAGGCAGGCCCGCAGGACTGACGAGCCCGACCCTGTCTGGGCAGCGGTCGAATGCGAATTGGCCGGGGCAAACGGAATCACTATCCACCTGCGCCAGGACAGACGACATATCTGCGACAGAGATGTTCGGCTGTTAAAAGAAACGGTCGTATGCAAATTAAATCTTGAGATGTGTATGGCTGAGCCAATAGTCAAAATCGCCGAAGAAATTAAGCCGAACCAGGTAACTTTGGTCCCCGAAAAAAGAGCCGAGCTGACCACCGAAGGCGGCCTGGATTGCGCCAGATACAAAAGACGCCTTGCCGATGTTGTCAAAAGAATGCACAAAAAAGGCATACTCGTAAGCACCTTCATCGCACCCGACAAAGAGCAAATCCTCGCCTCGGCCCGGACCGGCTGTAACGCAGTCGAGCTGCATACCGGCATGTACGCAAACGCCAAAAGTCAAAGAGCTGTTAAAAAAAGATTGAGCGAGCTGGAAGCCGGCAAGGACCTGGCAATGGCAAACAAGCTGGTAGTTCACGCAGGCCACGGCCTGACATATCGTAACATCGCAGGCGTGGCGCGCATCAAAGATTTTTGTGAGTTCAACATCGGCCACAGCATTATAGCACGGGCGGTCTTCGTCGGTATAAGGCAGGCAACAGCCGAAATGATAAAATTGATAGATAAATTCAGCGCTCAAGGTTAAAATGAAGCAATTAACCGCTAATACGCAAAAAAAGAGAAGTGAACTAAAGCGTAGAGTGCTTGTAGTTATGGATTATAACTTTAGTTCACTTTAAGCGCTTTACGCTACTTTAGGCACTTTCATGTAGGAGACTAAAATGTTTACAGGGGCAATGGTGGCGTTGGTTACGCCTTTTCAGGATGGCGAAATCGATTTTCAAACCCTCGATGAGCTGATTGATTTCCAACTGGAGGGCGGCATAGACGGGATAGTGCCGGTAGGAACGACCGGCGAATCGCCCACGTTAAGTCACGATGAGCATAAACAGGTCATTGAAAGAGTCGTTAAGACCGTGGGTGGACAAGTCCCAGTAATTGCAGGTGCCGGCTCAAACAGCACCGCTGAGGCAATTGAGCTGACCGAATTCTCAAAAAAGGTAGGTGCTGATGCGACGTTGCAGGTCGGGCCGTACTATAACAAACCTACGCAGGAGGGTTTCTACCAGCATTTTAAGGCGATAGCAGAAGAGGTTGACCTGCCCATAGTATTGTATAATAT
>JBAQFY010000359.1:0-3652 GCA_049287505.1 Sedimentisphaerales bacterium
AGTCCAAAGGCCAAGCCGCATCGCTCACATCGCGTGGAAAAAACCGAAGAACCGGGATTGCCAACGTTGTCGCGGCCTTGCCCCTTTCAAATAAAGATGGGGCGGCAATTTCCCGCGCCGGTAATAATGGTCTATCAAATAATAGAAGAGGAGAAGCAAAATACGAAATGATTTGAGCCATCTGCCCGATCATCCGGGCTTTTGACTCGCATTTCACCAAGGAGTCGAATGAATTTCGAAACGTTTAATTTGCATCCGAGCATCATGGCCGGTGTACGTGCGCTCGGTTATTCCGTACCCACACCAATCCAATCGCAGGTCATCCCGCTGGTAATGCAGGGGCGCGATGTCATCGGGCTGGCGCAGACCGGCACAGGCAAGACGGCCGCTTTCGTGCTGCCGATTTTGGAACGTCTGCGATCAGGCCCTCGAGGGCGCGTCCGGGCCCTGATAATCTCCCCGACACGCGAACTGGCCGAGCAGACCTGCGAGGTTATCAACAGCCTGGGGAGCAGAACAGGATTGCGGAGTATTTCTGTCTACGGCGGGGTGAGCATGGAACGGCAGACCCGTGGACTGCGCAGCGGCGCTGAGATTGTCGCGGCCTGCCCGGGCCGTTTGCTGGACCACCTCTGGAAAGGGACTATCAGTCTATCGGAGATGGAAGTCCTCGTCATCGACGAGGCCGACCGTATGTTCGATATGGGCTTTCTGCCCGATGTTCGCAGCATATTGAGCTGCATCCTGCACAAACACCAGACATTGCTTTTCTCGGCTACCATGCCCGACGATATCCGGAGCCTGGCGCGTGAAATCCTGAATGACCCGGTCACAGCACAGGTTGACCTGCGGTTACCTCCAAAAACCGTGTCACACGCTCTGTACCCGGTACAGCAGCACCTCAAGACGAATCTGCTGAAGCAAATTTTGAATAGAACCGAGATGGAGTCGGTGCTTGTCTTTACCCGTACCAAACACAGAGCCGAACGCGTGGCGCAGCAGCTGATGAGAGCCGGCTATCAGGTGACTTCTCTCCAGGGAGACCTTTCTCAGGAGCGACGTCAAGCCGCGCTCGAAGCTTTCCGTAACGGTCGAATCAAGATTCTGGTGGCGACCGATATCGCCGCCCGCGGTATCGATGTCCTGAGCATTTCCCACGTCATCAATTACGATATGCCGGCAAGTACGGATGACTATATCCACCGTATCGGCCGTACCGGAAGAGTTAACAAAAACGGAGATGCGCTTACCTTTGTGACCGGTGACGATGCCGATAAGATAGTCGCCCTTGAGCGGCTTCTCCACGCGCCGCTGGAGCGCCTGACACTTCAAGGCTTTGATTACGCCAGGCCTGCCCCGAACGGAGAATCACGCGTTTCGCGACAGCCACGACGATATGGTACAGAAAGCAAGAGACCGGTGAAACGCAGCCGGGGATACTCATCTGCGGTCCCATCTTTCCGTGCAGGATGATACACATCTCATCGTTCTATTCACCTTGCCGTTGCTGGCATCTGAGGCCGACGTAGACCCCGAACAGGTCTCCGGCGGGACTTGACAACTTTGACAATCGGTGTATGATGTATCCTAATAGTTTAGGTTTAGGTTATTACAAGCTTCTTAGGATTCTATCAGATTCATATCAAGTATTGGATGACCGGGACTCTAACTAAATATTTAAAAAGGAGGTCATCCAATGAGTTTTCAAGAGAAAACGCTCCAGTGTGCCGATTGCGGGAACGACTTCAGCTTCACCGCTGAGGAACAAGAGTTCTATCAATCCAAGGGCTATACTAATGAGCCCAAGCGCTGCCCTTCATGCCGACAGGCAAGGAAGACAGAGCGGAACGGAAGTCGTGGTGACAGCTACGGTCTCCCACGCCAGATGTTTCCTGCCACATGCGCCCAGTGCGGCAAAGACACCCAGGTGCCTTTTGAGCCTACCAACGGCAGGCCGGTCTATTGCAGCGATTGCTACAAAAAAGTCAGACTGAGTAGATAACAGCGGTTTGACCACAGGACATACATGGGCCGGGGATACCTGGCCTGTGTATGTTTCTGGAATGTGACGGCGTGTCATCTCAATGAGAGTGTCGACAGGTCAAGCTGAATCCCAGGATTGTCTGCTGTGTAGCTTTCACAGAATGATGCAGACGAGTGGAATTCTGCGTGTGGCAAGGCCCCACCATCATTTTCCCGGCCAAAGACTACGAGATTAAAACAAAAGGAGGAGCACTAGTATGAAGATTTATGTCGGTAACTTACCTTCCGAGATAACTGAACAAGAATTACGCGAGGAGTTTGCGACGTTTGGAGAAGTGGCATCTGTTAACATCATAAAAGACAGGTACAGCGGGCAACCCAGGGGATTCGGATTTGTGGAAATGCCATCGGTATCTCAAGGTCAAGCCGCAATCGCCGGCCTCAACGGAAAGGCACTGAAGGACCGGACGCTAACCGTTAACGCGGCTCGCCCACCTTCTGGCAATAGAGGTGGTGGGTCTTACGGCGACAGGAGAGGCGGCTCGTCCGGTGGTGGAAGACAGAGCAGGTATTAGACTCCTGCTCATTCGTTTCTGCCTAAGACACAAGATAATACTCGACAAGAGCACAAAAAGGAGCATGAGTTGAAGATACTGTTAGTTTATCCCCGGTATCCGGATACCTTTTGGAGTTTCAAACATGCCTTGAAATTCATCTCTAAAAAGGCTGCCTTTCCCCCTCTGGGTTTATTGACTGTAGGTGCCATGCTTCCCGAGGGATGGGAGAAGAAGCTTGTTGACCTGAATACCACAACCCTGACAGATAAAGACCTTGAGTGGGCTGATTACGTGTTTCTCAGCGCTATGGTGGTACAGCAAGATTCGGCGAGGGAGGTCATCGATAGGTGCAAAAAACTGGGGACCAAGGTTGTTGCCGGTGGTCCCTTTTTCAACCGTGGGTATGAGGATTGGGGGTTCGATGACATAGACCATCTTTTATATGGCGAGGCTGAAGATATACTGCCGCTTTTCGTAGAGGACCTGGAGAAAGGCTGTGCCAGGCATATCTACGCATCTGAAGAATTCCCGGATATAAGGAAAACCCCTGTGCCTTTGTGGTCGCTTATCAACAGGAAAAAATACCTATCAATGAGTATCCAGTATTCTCGAGGCTGTCCTTTCAATTGTGAATTCTGCGATATCGTCATACTGAACGGGCATAGACCACGGACCAAGGACAAAGGTCAGGTAATAGCCGAACTGAATGCGTTATACGATGGGGGATGGCGGGGCAGCGTATTCTTTGTTGACGATAATTTCATCGGCAACAAACGGAAACTGAAGTCGGAAATTCTGCCGGCAATAATTGAATGGATGGAAGAGAAGAACCGTCCATTTTCATTCTTCACGGAGGCATCCATAAATCTTGCCGATGACGAAGAGCTGATGCGTCTGATGACCGGGGCGGGATTTGATATGGTATTTGTGGGCATCGAAAGCCCTAATGAAGGTAGTTTAGTCGAATGCAATAAGTTGCAGAACAAGAATCGTGATTTGCTGGCCTCGGTTAAGAAGATGCAGAACTACGGCTTGCAGGTGCAGGGAGGATTCATTGTTGGGTTTGACAGTGACCCGCTTTCCATCTTCAAAAGCCAAATCGATTTCATCCA
>JBAQFY010000360.1:0-6425 GCA_049287505.1 Sedimentisphaerales bacterium
ATTACAATCTGTCATAACGATAGCCTTTCTGTTCATGTTTGTGTTTTTTGTATAACTTAAAATATTACAAACAGTTAGGCTATCGCGCCATCATAAAATCAGAAAATTCTATGAAATATTCAGGCTAGTGCGGGCATCTGAGCATCTACGGCCTTGCGCCAGGCGCCAAGACGCTTGCGTAGCTCATCGGCCTTTTCGGGCATTGTTTCTGCGAGATTGTTCTCCTCGCCAATGTCCTTCCTGATGTTATACAGCTCGATGCGCTTATCCTCAAAATACTCTATTAGCTTCCAATCATCTTGGCGAATCGAGCTCACAGGACTGGTCGTGGCGTAATAGTGAGGGTAGTGCCAATAAAGGGCTTTGCGTTTCAGCTTGGCGGTCGGGTTTTTCAACAGAGGCACGAGACTCAAGCCGTCCATGTCGGCGTTGTGCTTCGGGTCGCCGGCAAGACCGGTTATATCGAGGAACGTCGGGTAGAAATCGATTGAGCTAATCGGTTGACGGCAGAGGCTGCCGGCTTTAGTAATCCCGGGCCATCGAACGATTAGCGGTACCCTGGTACCTCCTTCATATAGTGAACCTTTGCCGGAACGCAGCGGGTAGTTGTTGGTTACGGTCTTTGTGTTGTACTCGTTGATGTAACCGCCGTTGTCGGAGAAGAAGATGACTACAGTGCGGTCTGCGGCGCCGAGTTCATCGAGCTTAGTCAGGATTCGGCCAATGTTTTCGTCAAGACTGTGTACCATTGCAGCGTATTCGCAGTTCTGATGATGAATACCAGGTTTGACCTTCTTCTTGTAGTGCTCGACCAGTTCAGGTTTGCCTTCGATTGGCGTATGGACGGTATGATAGCAAAGGTTGAGGAAGAACGGTTTATCTTTTACCCTATTCAGAATCCGAATTGCCTCGTCGGTGAGGCGGTCGGTTAAGTACTCACCTTCGCTGCCAAATTCGAGGTGCGGCACATATCGGTACTCCCCTTCCGGCCTGCTTGAGCCGCTGTACGGATAGAAGAATGTGGTCGGGGCGCCCCAAAAAGTTCCACCGATATTGACGTCGAAGCCCTGCGTTTGGGGGTAGTGCGCAGCGTCGCCAAGGTGCCACTTACCTACGTGAGCCGTGAAGTAGCCGGCCTTCTTGAGCACCTCGGCTATGGTTACCTGCTCGTGGGGCATGTTGCCCTGTGTAATCGGGGGGATTAGCCTTCGGTTGCGTGGCGGATTCGCTGAGCTTTCATACCAGATAGTCATATGCAGCCGGGCCGGGTACTTGCCTGTCATAATCGAAGCACGTGTCGGCGTGCAAACCGGCGCCGCGGCATAAGCATCAGTAAACCGCATGCCTTGCCGGGCAAGCCTATCGATATTGGGCGTTTCGTGCAGGTCGCTGCCATAACATCCTACATCTGCCCAGCCGAGGTCATCGACGAGGATAAAGACAAAATTGGGGTGTGTGGTAGCAACTTTTGTTGCTCCGTGCGCACTGGCTGATAAAGCAGTGTCTGCTGTGAGCCATGCCACATATTTCAAGAAATCTCTTCTGGTTAATCGGCCTACCATACTTTTTTTCATCCTGATTACTATTATACCTATGGGGGCTCATCTGCCAATTGTGGAAACCTCAAGGAAATCAGAGAAGCGTTATTCTTTTTTCTTTGTATGCCTTTGGTATGTGGATTTCTCATATAATAAAGGAATCCATCTTCCGCTCCCACCAAGAGGTCAGGAATGCCATCTTTATTCCAGTCCACAACGGTCGGGCTGGTTGTATGACCGGCCAAGATACGATTATCGACCATTCCCATATCCCTGAAGAGATGCTTATTTTGGTCTGTAGAGATGTTTCGAAGGAAATTTATGTTTTGACTATTCACCAGGAGGTCCAATCGGCCATCAAGGTCCCAGTCCGCAAAACAAAACTTGCGTCTGCCGCTTTTGCCTGCAAAGCCGTCGTTCATTCTTAGAAGACCACCGGTTTGATTCTTGGGACGGTGCATCGAATCAAATACCGAGGTATGTTCGATGAAAAATATACGTTTGCCCGGCAATAGGATTAGTTCTCCCGAAAGAGATACTGCATATTGTTCTCTTTTGGGTTCCTGCCTTGCGGGGTCTCTCGCACGCTGAAACATAGCCAGATATCCCTCATGGTCCAGCATAATCAAATCGTTCGAACCATCTGAGTCATAGTCGATGACTACGGGCGTGGTTCGCCACTGGGTAGCGAGGATTTTGCCTTTTGGCTCCCACCAGTTCCAGGCCGGTTTAGGAGGCTTTCCGGCCCACTCGACTTCAATGGGTTTTGCCGCTGTGAGTTTAGGATTTTGGCGAGTCCCGATGTTTCTGTACCAGAGGACTTTTCCCCAAATCGAATTGATGATAATATCCGGCAGGCCATCATGGTCCCAATCCGCCACGTTCAATGTCGTATAGCCCCACTTGGCTTCGCAGGGACCCTGGATTGAGCCGTTGGGGCCAGCCATAATACGGATGACCTTGTCATCAGCCTTGAGATATACCGGGGCGGCCCATTTTGGCGGATTGCCTCCATCGAGATTCTCGATAAATCCAACATAGCCGGCGCTATTGCCACATATTAGGTCTTGATCCCCATCATTGTCCCAGTCAAAACTATACGGCGTAATAAGTACACCAAATTTAACCTCATCGGCCTGCTGCTGAAAAAAAATCGGCGGCAAAAACTGGGGCATTCCGTAAATCACTTTGCCCGTATTTTCCACCAAAGCCACACGTCCATCTTCCTGGCCTACGATTAAGTCAACGTCTCCGTCCTTATCCCAGTCCAGCGCCACCGGCAAAATCATACACAGGTCCATCTTAAGCGGTTTGCCCATGCAGGTCAGGTATCGGCCTGCAGCATACCGAGGATGCTTGCGTGTGCCGATGTTTTCGAACCAGGTGAATTTGTCAACAAACTCACCGCATATCAGGTCCAGGTCGCCATCGCTGTCGAAATCGGCAAAATTTGGAGAAGGCATACCATATACGTCCACCGGTTTATCCTCGCCAGCCCCCGATTGCGACTGTCGGGGGCCAGCAACAAGCGGGGGTTTGCCGGCAGCCAATATTTTTTTGGCTTTGCTGTATTGTGGAGTTTTATTAGTCCCTGTGTTGTGAATCATATACACATACCCGTGCAATGGACCTCGTATCCAGCGTCCCTGGTTATCGAAAGCATTATCCCATCCATAGTCTCCCCAGTCACCGATACCTACAATCAGGTCCAAAGCTTCATCCCCATCATAGTCACAATATTGCCACTGGTTGGCACGGACGTTCTCTTTTGGGCTATGCACGTTAGCTGAGGGATAAATTGTCCGGGTTTTTTTGAACTGATTTCCCAAATCATGGAACTCTACGATTTCCTCAGCCGGCAGCAGCAAGTGGACCTTACTATTAACATAACTCGGCCGAATATTCCTATGTCCTGCACCAATCCGAACAGCCGGCTTAAATACCGGCATTTTAATATTGCCGCTCGTATTCTCGAAGAAATACGTTCCGTTGTACGGCTTGTCGGGACAGGAAACAACTATGTCGTAGTCACCATCGCTGTCGTAATCCATGGGAAGCGGCCATGCCCAAAGCCCTACTCCCAAATCTACAATCAGGCCGGGATTGTTATACTTCACCCGTTCGAGAGCACCGGACGCAGCAGATAAGGAGCTCATCAGAAAGATTATAACCAGAGAAGCCGGATTTTTAATTATAGTAACGTTCATATTCAGGGCAAGTGGCCAATGACTCTTTCGCATGTATCACTACTTACGACTTCTTTGTTGTTTGCATAGATTCTCAGCCCGCTTCCTTGACCATATTTGTCGCCGGTTTTATCCCAGAGTATCGTGATGGTCTGGCCGTGGTACGGAATTCTATCGAGGCAGAACCAATCCCAGCCATCAGAGGGTAACAGCGGGCTGACCTCGATAATTTTGTCATCGCGCGGGCGGAGGCCTGCCAGGCCGGTAATAACCAGGTCGCAAAATGTGGAATGGTTATAATATCTGCTTCTCTCGGAATTACCTTTAAGCCAGCAGCCGGTCTTCTCGTCCAGGTATTCACCGATGTAAGGCTTGCCGGTTTTATGCTGGCTCTTAGCATAGGTTTTCAGGGCATTGAAGTAATCATCTTTAGTTACATAACTTTGCTCATAGTCGTTGAGCAGATTTGCCATAGCCACCAGCGTTTGCGAGGTGGCAAAAGGCCAGACTGCGCCGTCCCACTCACACGTACCTACGCCATGTGACCTAAACATCGGGTGTCGTCTTTCTGCTGTGGTAATGCCATAGGGAGCCCAGAACCCCTCAGGGTCAACGAGCTGAGCCCAGGCTTGCTCGTAACCGGGGTCGGGCAAATTGAAGTACCAGGGTATGAAACCAATTGCTTCGCGAGCGTCTGAAAGCTCGCCATTTTCGAGGCGGACCTTGAAAAATTTGGATTTGTCATCCCAAAGCATTTTCTGAAACAAAGATTTCAATTTGGCCGCCTTGTCGGCATATTCCATGGATAAATCCGTCTTGCCCGCCATTTCGGCGATTTTCGAAATGGCCCCGGCATTTGCATACATATAGCTGTTTATGGTAGGTCTGATGTTCTTGGCTCTCCTCGACCCGCTGATGGATTCCTCCATGCCGTCCCTGACATCGTGCTGCCAAAACAGACCGTTATCAAGGAGCTTCTCTTTTTCCCATTTCTCATAATCGCAGACGATATCGGGTAAAAGTTCAACGAGAAATTCTTTGTCTTGATGCACGAGATAACGATGATATAGGGAATCCACATACCATCCGCTGTATTGGTGAAGATGTTTCTGGGGAGCCCCATCGTTCATTCGAAACCAAAACGTGACATAATCCTTCAGGTATTTCTGGTTGTGCAGCCAACGTCCTTCTCTGATGTGGTGGCCAAGCGGACAACTAATCGTATTGTACTTGCCGGCATGCTTGACGGGTAAAATGAATTCGGTCAATACCAAACCATCAGGCGTTTGCTTGATGTGTTTGCGATAGGTCCACCAACGGTAATAGTAAATCTCTTCAAATGCCTTATCCGGACACTCAAATAGAGGGATGTTTGATTTCATCCAGAGCCAGGATTGTGCGTTGGAGATGAGGTTTACAATATTCTCATCCTCCATAGTATTGAAATAATGAACATAGTGCTTGAAGGAATCAGGCTTCAAAATACTCTCGAACTGGTCAATGACCCCCGTTCTTGCTTTCGCAAGAAAGCACGGGAGTGCTGCACAACCTGCCGAGCCGTGGCTCTGGCACAGCTGGTAGGCAAGAGGAGTTCCCTGCACCATTACTGGGGTTATGGCCGGGCCAACGGATTTCAAGAAATTTCGGCGACTAATATTTACCATGATTTCTATTTCCATTGACAGTAGTGTACAACTTCTTTCTTTGTGATTATGACATCAGCCACCTCTACGATAGTTCACCCCGCCCATCGGATGGGCGGGGTTCAAATGTCATCATATCACAAGGTCGCCGACGCTCCATAGCTTTGGCGACGGAGCGTGGACATTAAGAGTAGTTTAACTAACGAGATTGCAGCAATCAAATTTTTTGTGATTCTTCTCACGAAAGGGATATGCCGTAAGGCATCTGCCGCAAGACATCCTGTGGACTGCGTACCGTCAAGGGTTTCATCGTGTTCTTTCATCCCGCCCGTCTTCCTATGCCTGCACCTGTGTCTGCCTCGACACAGGTGGCGCAGGCACAGGTGTGTTTAGGCAGACTGAATACATACTAATTTATGACGGGCGGGATTCATCCACAATCCCAACCCGCCGTGTCGCGGACATTCGCCGCGTTGCGTCGCAACGGGCGTCGCGACAAGTAGGCTTAAATGGCAGCTCCAGCGTAAACGTCGCTCCCTGCCCCAGGCCATCGCTGTGGACGGTCAAGGACCCTCCCAACTCCTTAGATGCCAGGGCGCAGCTGTGCAATCCAAAACCATGACCACGTTCCTTGGTCGTGAATCCATGGCTGAATATCTTCGTCAGATTATCCTCGGATATCCCAACACCGTTGTCAGCCACTTCGATGCGGAAGCGAGCCTCACCATGTTTATAGATTCGAATAGTCAGTAATTTTTCTTCTTTATTGCTGCCGCTCAAAGCATACTTGGCGTTGCTTATCAGATTCACCAGAATCTGGAGGACTTTTTGTTTGTCAATCTCGACTTCGCCAAGCTCCTCAAACTCACGTATAAGCCGAGCTCCATGGCGTACCAAACCTGCACTATTGATCTGTATGGCATCTTCGGCCAATTTGCTAAGAGACGTTTGTACCTCAACGCCTGAGACCTTAGCGTATGACTGCTGCATATTGACTATATCCTTGATGTGCTGGACGTTCTCGACTAAAACCCGGAGTCTGTCGATAATATCAGTCT
>JBAQFY010000361.1:0-6848 GCA_049287505.1 Sedimentisphaerales bacterium
GGGTAAAACCCAGTCTATGTTTAGCCAGGGGACAACCATCCCCAAAGCCTTCGGCTTTGAGGCTGTCACCCAATAAAATTAATAAAGAATGTGTGGCAGCCTCAAGCGCAGGACTCCAGCAAAGCGGAGTCCAAGCTTGGGGATGGCCATTTAAGCCACACTTGGCTAAACACATACAAAACCCAGGGCTAAATATAAGGGCATACCCCTCAGACAGACCTGATGATTGAACAGAAAACGTCGGGGTTGCAAAAATTGGTGATATTCGTTATCTTTCCTTCTGTTGATGAAGCATCATATTGCCGATGATAAGGTTTATAGCGAATGGTCAAGACGGAAACGATAAAGGTCAAAACAAAAGGCAACTGCGATGTGGTTAATATTACCGAGCAGGTCAGCGAATTTGTGGCACAGTCAGATATTAGAGAGGGGACCGTTACGGTTTTCAATGTTGGTTCGACGGCGGGGATTACAACGACCGAATATGAGCCGGGGCTGGTTAATTACGATATAAAGGCAGCCTTTGAGAAGATAGCCCCTGAGAGGGGCCGGTATGAGCACGAAGAAACCTGGCACGATGACAACGGCCATGCACATGTGAGGGCCTCGCTGTTGGGGCCTTCTCTGAGTGTGCCGGTAGTTGATGGCCGATTAACGCTCGGAACGTGGCAGCAAATTATCCTTGTGGATTTTGATACCAGGCCAAGAACAAGAACGGTCATTTGCCAGATTGTTGGCGAATAATTCATTGACTATTGACTATTTGCTATTTACTATTGAAGTAGATTGTTAGTCTTTTTTTAGGCATTCAGTCGAATGGGTATTATTATTCGAAAAACGGCTGGTGTAACGAGAATAAAGGGCGGGCACATAGGCCTGCCCCTACTAATCGCTTTGTTGATAGTCGGCTGTGGTGAGCAGGACAGAGCCGGTAAGGGCTCAACGGACCTTATACCTGCGGTAGATTTAGGCACCACAATAGGGTCATTGGCCGAGGTGTCCTGGCCCGAATCGGTACGACTTGAAGGATACAGCCTGGTGGTGGGACTGAGGGGGACAGGTTCTGCGGAGTGTCCGCCACAGATTAGAGCGTATCTTACACAATATATCCTAACTCAATTGCCCGGAGGCAAAATAAGTGTTGACAAATTTATTAGCGGTTCCGATACGGCAGTAGTATTTGTAGAAGGGATAATGCCGGCAATAGCTTCGAAAAATGAGTATTTCGATGTAAGAGTAACTGCCCTGCCGGGTACACAAACGACTTCCCTGGAAGGCGGCTTACTGCTTGGCACAGAGCTTAAGATGGCGGGGACCTTCGGGATAACAACAAAAGTTGTAGCCGATGCCCGTGGGCCGGTCTTTGTTGATAAAATCAGCACATCTGAAATAAATCAAAGGGTCGGATATATCTTAGGCAGAGGAAAAATCTTTGATGAGTACACAGTAAGTCTGGAACTACATAAGCCCGATTTTAGAACCACAAACAATATTCGAAATCGCTTAGACGAGCTTTTTGGCGATGGTACGGCTAAGGTGGTTTTGCCCGGCAGGCTCGAAGTAAAAGTGCCGGTTAAATATAGAGGCCAAAAACAAAGATTCATTTCAATAATCAAGGCAACATATCTTACCCAGGACACGGAAATTATCAGAGAAAGAATAAAGATATTTATTAGGAAACTTGCTGCTTTGCAAGATGCGTATGAGAGTGAAATCGCTCTTGAGGCCATAGGCAATCAAAGTCTTGGCGGGCTGAGTGTTTTGCTGAATGTATCTAATGAGCAGGTACGGCTGCAAGCAGCGAGATGCATGCTTAATCTGGGCAGCGACGCGGGTTTGGCGACTCTCAGAGAGATAGCTATGGACAGAGGTTCGGCTTATAGAGTCGAGGCTTTGGAGTCAATAACAACAGGTGCGAGGCGCAACGATGCGTCTGCGATATCGCGGAGATTGCTGCGAGACGATGATTTTCATATCAGGCTGGCTGCATACGAGCAGTTGCGGAAATTAGACGATATTGCCGTATCGCAAGAGCTTATCGCCGATAGTTTTTATCTGGAACAGATTGCACAAACTCCACACAAGACAATTTTTGTTTCTCGCAGCGGCCAGCCGCGAATTGTGTTGTTCGGAGCGCCGATATATTGCAGTGATGGAGTTTTTGTGCGTTCAGACGACGGTAATCTAACGATAAACGCTCCGGCTGGTCAGGAATACGTTACGATAATCCGCAAACACCCCCAACGGCCCGACGTGATAGCGCAGTTGAAAAGCACCTTTGAACTTGGTGATATTATCCGAACGCTCTGCGAAAAGCCGCTTAAAGAAGGAGAGCAAGGACATGGAGGTTTAGGCGTTACTTATGCAGATGTTATAGCTCTTTTGAAGCGGATGTGTGACAAGGGTGCTGTAAAAGCGGAGTTTTGGGCTGG
Organism: Sedimentisphaerales bacterium; assembly: GCA_049287505.1. Classification (GTDB taxonomy): domain Bacteria; phylum Planctomycetota; class Phycisphaerae; order Sedimentisphaerales; family Anaerobacaceae; genus NIOZ-UU13. The sequence goes on from JBAQFY010000361.1 coordinate 2,433, forward strand.
ACCCTTACCAAAAATCGGCTAATTATCAAGAGAAAACAGACCCTCGGCCGATAACAATATTGCATATTGTTCTACAAATAAGACGTGGATATTGTATCAATAGTTACCGGACGTTAACAGCAGGATAAGAAATGAGACTTGAAAAAATTGTTCTCAACGGATTTAAGAGTTTCGCGGACAAGACGGATTTTGTTTTCGATTCACCCATAACCGCTATTGTGGGACCGAACGGCTGTGGTAAGAGCAACGTGGTCGATGCGGTAAAGTGGGTGCTTGGCGAACAAAGTGTCAAGAGCCTGCGAAGCGACCAGATGGCTGATGTGATATTTGGCGGAAGCAGCAACAGAAAACCACTCGGAGCGGCTGAAGTGAGTCTGTTTATATCCAACCCTGATGGGACCGGGGCGCGACAGCTTCCAATTGAAGCCGATGAGGTTGAGATATCACGAAAGATATATCAGAGCGGAGAAAGTGAGTATCGGATAAACAACAGAATCTGCCGGCTGAAAGATATTCGGGAATTGTTTATGGATACGGGTATAAGTACGCGGGCCTATTCGATTCTCGAACAAGGGCAGATTGAGCATTTAGTGAGCGCATCGAAAACAGACAGAAGGTTCATATTTGAAGAAGCGGCAGGTATAAGCAAGTATAAGGCACACAAAAAAGAGGCGCTTCGTAAGCTGGAACGAACGGAACAAAATCTTCTTCGGCTTGCAGATATTTTGGGTGAAGTTGCAAAAAGACTGCGGAGTGTAAAGCTGCAGGCGGGCAAGGCAAGAAGCTATCTGCAATATACTCAAAGGCTCAAAGAGCTGCAGGTGAACTACTCGCTGGTTGAATATGCAAAAAATCACACGCTAATGAAGGAGAAGGAAACCACCCTCGACCAGTTAGGCGACCGGTTCGGACACTTAGCGGCGGAAGTAGCAAGACAGGACAGTCTAATAAGCAAGTTAGGCGAAGAAATAATAGAAACGGAGCATAAGCTTAACCGCACTGATAATTTGCTTGTGTCTGTTCGCAGTAAAATTGAGCAGCAGCTCCAGCGAATTGATTTTTTGCGAACGAGAATTTCAGAACTACAGCAAAGGAAGGATTCGGCGAGAGAGAAAATTGAAAAGCTCCGGGAACAGAAAAAGCTCTTTGAGAAAAATTCGGCACAATACAACAACGAGCTGTCAAACTGTGAAAAGATGCTCGACGAGAAAAGCCAGGCTATTGAGCAAATCCAAGAAGCTATCCAAAAAGTGAATGCTGAATGTATCTCACTCGATGCGCATCTGGAGGATGAGAAATCAGGAATTATCGACATGGTCAGACGGACGGCCCAGCTTCATAACGAGGTCCAGAGCATTTCGGTTTATCGCAACAATTTATCCTCGCAGAAAGACCGTCTTGCCGGCCGGGCAGAAACCGCCCATGCAGAACTTGAGGAATTGCTTACTGAAAAGGCACAACACAATGCCCGCCTAACTGATATTGAAAAAGTGTTAAGCGAATTGAAGGAGAGCTTAGAATCCAAACGCAAAGAAACCGAAGAGCTCGCTGATTCCTTAGCAGTGGACAACAAGCGGTTGGCCCACGGCAAAGAGGTACGAAGCGCGCTGAACAGCGAGCTGACGATATTGACAGATATGGAAAGAAGGTGCGAGGGGCTTAAGGCGGGCGTTAAAAGCATTTTGCAAAATCGTTCGGTTGAAAACAATAAGTTCGATTACGTTGAAAGAATATTGGCAGAAGCAATAGAAACCGATGTCGAATATGCGAATGCCGTCGAAGCGGTCCTTGAGGGGCAGACCGATGCACTGGTAATCAGCAGCACAAGCAGAATGTTAGCCGATATAGAGGCAATTCAAGAGCTGGACGGCAGGGTGAACTTCATTTGTCTTGATAAAATAGAGCCGTTTGTGGACAAGAATGACTGGTCGGAATTTGGCTGTGTAAAGGGCAGGCTTGTTGAATTTGTAAAGTTCGACAGCAAATACGCACCGTTGGCCTGGAAGTTGCTCGGCAAGACGCTGGTTGTTGACTCTCTACAAGAGGCAGCCGGGCTGGCGGAGAAGGCAGGAGATGGTTTTCAATTTGTTACTTTGAAGGGTGAATTCTTAAGTTCCGACGGGATGATAAAACTCGGGCCTTTGGGCAGAGCAACCGGCTTAATATCGCGCAAAAGCCGACTGCGTCAACTTCAGGAAACCATCGCCAATATTAACTCAGAAATTGCAGCGATTGAAAGCCAAATTGGGAAAAACAACCAGGCGAAAGCACATTTGGATGAGCTGAGTAAAGACCTGCGGACGGCCATTTATGAAGCGAACACCGAAAAGATGCAGGTAAGCTCGAAGCTCAGCGTGATAGAACAAAATATAAAACGGCTGAGACAAGAAGAGCCGTTGATAGTTAGTGAGATTGACCTGCTGGCCGAACAGATTGCTCAGTCCGTGCAAAAGGAATACGACTCGAAGCAGAAATTGCAGGAGTTAGAGGCGGTAAACAGCCAGAGGACGGCGCACATAGAAGAGCTTGAGGCAAAATACGCCGAGCAAAAACAACAACAGCAAACGTTGGTAAGCAATCTTACTGATTTGAAGGTGGCTTTAGGGCAAATTACGGAACAAAGTAAGGCATTAAAACAAATAATTCTGAGTCTGCAAAGCCAGATGCAGGAGAACCGGACGGCTGCCGGTACGGCCCGGGAGGAAATTCAAAACTGCAGTGTGCAATTAGCAGAAGCTCAAAGAGACATTCTTAACTGCGAAGCCGGGGTATCGGAGCTGTATGTCGAAAAAGAAAAACACCAGGAGGACAGCCGATTATTGCATAAAGAGATTGAAAGACTCGTCGAGGAACGAAGACAAGCAGAACAGCTTGTCCGGCTCAGGCGAGCCGAGAAAGAAGAAACTGAACAAAAAATTAACGAGCTTAAAATAGAATTGAGCCAGTTAGAGGTAAAGCAGCAAGACCTGGTCGAAAGGGTGCAGGAGCAGCTGCAGATTGATTTAGCCAAGGCTTATGAAAATTACAGGGACGAAAAGGTTGACTGGGAGAGAATAAAAGAAGAGATAGCGGAACTTCGGGGTAAGATTGAACGGCTCGGTAACGTAAATATTGATGCAATAGATGAGCAGGAGACCCTCGAAAAACGACATAATTTTTTAAGTAACCAGGTTCAGGACCTCAATTCCAGCAGAGGTCAATTACAGCAATTGATAAACCGCCTTAACAAAAAGAGCAAAGAGAAATTCAGCCAGACCTTTGAGGAGATAAGGGGACATTTCCAGGAGATTTTCCGCAAGCTGTTTGGCGGTGGCAGGGCCGATATAATACTTGAGGATGCTGAAGATATTCTCGAATCGGGGATAGAGGTGATAGCCCGACCACCAGGCAAGGAGACAAGAAGTATATCGCTGCTTAGCGGCGGTGAAAAGTCGATGACGGCAATTGCCTTGCTTTTTGCGGTTTTCAAGACGAAGCCATCGCCGTTCTGTTTCTTAGACGAGGTTGATGCGGCCTTGGACGAGGCAAACAATGAGCGTTTCAATATGCTGCTGCGGGAATTTCAAAAGGATTCGCAGTTCATAATAATTACTCATGCCAAACGCACGATGAGCATTGCGGATGTGCTGTTCGGGATAACGATGCAGATTAGGGGAGTGAGCAAGAAGATAAGCGTCAAGTTCGGTGAGTATGAAGAAGAAACCGCCGCAGTGGCGTAGCCGTGGTTCGTGACTCGTGTAGTGTAAATGCGTAGATGAGTGAATGCGTGGATGGGGGGTACAGAGAGAATATCAAATATCAAAAAGCCGGGGAAGGTTAGTGCTTAAATGTTGAAGCCTTGGAGGAAGGGGCTTATAATACCAATTTGAGTTAAAAGTTGCCGAAAGTAGGTCATATAATATGAACATAACGAACTGAATTCCCGCTTTCGCGGGAATGACAGTTTGGAGTTATCGGCAATTAATAAATAGAATTGGTATAATTTAGAATATGGCAGCGAAATCAAAGAAGAACAGGGTGCCGAAGAGCAAATCCCTGCAAACAGCAGAAATCCAGGCGGCAATTGACTACGGGATAGATGTTTCAATGCTGATTAGCAATATCAGCAGAAGCTGCACCGAGCGTATTATAAGACATCAAATCGCACTTAATACCGTAGAGAAACTCCGGAAAGCGAGGAGACTGTGAGCAGCGATTTCTTAAACCTGCTTGAACGGCTTGTTAATGCCGGCGTGGATTTTGTAGTGATAGGTGGTTTTGCGGGCGTAGTGCATGGATGTACTTATGTAACCCAGGATATAGATATCTGCTGCGACTTTAGCCCGGCTACTCTGCTTGCGCTGCAAAGAGCCATCTCTGATTTACACTCTGTACACCGAATGACACCAAAACGGAAGAAGCTTCAGTTGACAGAGA
>JBAQFY010000362.1:0-4007 GCA_049287505.1 Sedimentisphaerales bacterium
GTCAAGTAGATCGTTGAGTAGCTCCAGGAGCGTTTGTCCGCTCTTTTTAATTCTGTTGAAGTAATCGAGGAGCTTCTCCGGTTTGGCATTAGTGCATTTCTTGGTGCCAAACGAGGCGAAGCTGAGGATGCTATGCAGCGGTGTACGCAGCTCGTGTGACATATTGGCCAGGAATTCACTCTTGGCTTGATTGGCTACTATGGCTTCCTGGGCCAGAAGATTCGCCTTTTGGACAGATTTTTCGAGCTGCTTATTAACTATTTCAAGCTCCTTCTTTGATTCTTCCGCTCTTGTTTTTGCACACCCAAGAGTCTCCTTGCTCCTGACGAGAAACATATATTCTGCTGAGGAATTAACCAAAACATACTTAAACGCAACGACATAAGCTCCCAAGCGCGCCAGATGCAACAACCACCACCCCGGGCTCCAGAGTTTAGTGAACATGAAGGTCAACCCGGCTATACTACAAAGAAGGCAGAAGGTGGCAAACAGCGCGTATATTGTGTATCGGCTACGGTCAAAATTGCTTATACAATATACTACTCCAGAAAGGAAAAAAATGCCTCCCGTGAAGTTAAGCGTTTTGGCAGTCAATGTGAATCTCCCATTGACCAAAACCGCAGGCAGCACCTCAGGAAAAATCAACGATATCGTGCCGAATAATCCGGCTGCCATCGCAAGTACTTTAGGCAGCTCTTTCACTGCTCGCATCTGAGTTAGTCGTTCAGGTAGCCATATCAGGGCAATGCACAAACCACCAATCAGCTGGGCTGTACTGCGCAGACATACAGACTCATTACTAAGTGTCATACTTGCATGAAAGGCGTCTATAATCCCCGTAACAAGTACGGAGCACGCTAACCACATCATGTACTCATTGCCACTTTCATTCTGACGCATCAGTAGAAAGCCGGCAATCCCCAAAGCGAGCATACAGCCAAGAGTTTCAAATACAGCATGAAGAACCTCGTCCTTAATCTGCAATTTGGGCAGCAAGTCCGCGATGCTCGAGATACTCAACGCCAAGAAGATACCGCCAGTTGATAGCGTGGCAACCAGTAGAAGGCTGCGCCATCGGTGAGTGTCCAGCGATGAACTGTACGCCTCCTGTATTACCATTCCCATAAGTCACCTGTTGTCTGTGTTAATTTCCAATTTGACATACGACCCTATTATCCACCGTATTGGCTTAGAGTTTCTCATCTGTAATCACCTTCTCCCGTTTCGCTATTTCAATCCAGTCTGTTCGAGACAAAAAAGTCACCACTTTTTCAAGTTCGGTCTTCAGCTCATCAAAAAGCGGCGTGGCAGCCTCCACATCGTTCTCTCTGCCCGCATATTCCAAACGATGGGCTATATCTGAAAGTCGCTTGGCTCCAATATTTCTTCCCGCTCCTTTTACTGCATGAGCATGCAGCTTAATTGCCTTAGCATCACCAGCTTTCACTGCCTTTGTAAGCTTATCAAACATTTCTTCATTATCCTTCAAGAATATAGGTACAACTTCCTTGACCAACTCCTCATCTCCCAATCTGCCGAGAAGCTCGTCCCAGTTAAGTATTTCCTCAACGTCTTCGGTTCCAACTGTCTCCTTCAAGCCTGATTCCTGAGGGATTTGTCCACCACAACAGAGCTCTGCAAGCTTATCCACTTGAGATTTGACTGTGTTGGCTTTTTCACTCAAAGTTTTGCTCTCCACCGGCAGGTATTTGCAAATTTTTCCCAACAGTTTCTGACGATTGAGCGGTTTGGACAAATAGTCGTCGCAACCAGCACAAATACATTTACCCTCGTCACCAGACATTGCGCTGGCAGTTAGAGCAATAATTGGCGTTTTGACTCCCTCACTCCTGAGCTTCCTTGTGGCCTCATAGCCGTTCATATTGGGCATCTGTATGTCCATGAGTATTAGGTCAAATGACCGGTTCAGAGCCTTCTGAACCGCTTCATTTCCATCTTTGGCTATTGTTACTTCAAATCCTACTTTTTCCAGCAACCATCTAACAAGCATTTGATTGCTTCTTACATCCTCGGCAACCAATACGTGGCCGGAAAACTTGGCTTCCTTCAGCTTGTCATGTTCGTCGCAAATGTGGTTGGCAATATCGTGTCTATCCAACAACGGCTCTTTTGTTACATCAATGACCGCTGGTATTGTGAGCGAGAATATCGAACCCTTGCCCTGCTCGCTGGTTAAAGTAAGCTCTCCGCCGAGAAGTTTTGCCAGTTTTCTCGTGATGGTCAGCCCTAATCCCGTCCCACCGTACTTGCGAGAGGTGCTTCCATCTGCTTGAGTGAATGATTCGAACACCTTTTCCTGCTTTTCAGGAGAGATACCAATGCCCGTGTCGCTGACATCAAAACGGATATACGGCTGATTGTTTTTGTCTTCCAAAGAAACATTCACACACACATGTCCTTCTTCGGTAAATTTAATAGCATTACTTATAAGATTGATTAGACATTGCTCTAAACGTATAGGGTCAGTACAGATATTCATAGGCAGGCCTTTATTTTCCTGGATCTCAAATTTCAGGCCTTTTTCTAAAGCTGCAGGATTCATCATAGACTCAATCTTGGCAAACAAATGTTTAAGGGAGCATTCGCTCGTTTGCACGTCCAGTTTACCGGCCTCTATCTTGGAAAAGTCCAGAATATCATCTATTATCCCCAGCAGGTGCTTGCCGCTGTCGCAAATGGCTTCAACACAACGTCTTTGTTCATCTGTCAGCTCTTCATCAGCTAAAATATCGCCAAAACCAATGATTGCATTCATTGGTGTGCGGATTTCATGACTCATATTTGCAAGGAACTCACTTTTGGCTTTTTCAGCCCGTTCGGCTTTCTCCAAGGCAATTGTCAACTCTCTATTTGCCTCTTCGAGTTGATGTGTTCGTTGCTCTGCAATACGCTCCAGCTCTTGGTGCTTGAGCTGTGCCTGTTTGGAGAGACACCATTTCTCGGTAAGTGCGCTGGCGAATTGATAAACTTCCACATTGTCAAACGGCTTTTTCAAAATCAGCAGTCTGTCAGTCTGTCCGAGCTTCGCAATAAGTTCATTCCAGTCATAGTCGGAATAAGCTGTACAAATTACGACCTGAAGTTCTGGATATTCCTGCCAAATTCGCTTAATTGTTTCGACTCCATCCCAGCCTGGCGGCATGCGAATGTCAACAAATGCCATGGCATAGGGACGGCCCTCGTGTAAAGCCTGCCGAACTTTCTCCAATCCCTCTTGGCCCTGGAAGGCAGAGTCGATCTCGAAACAGATTTGCTCTGATGAGTTTGATGTGTTGCCAAAAATTGCGGATTTGGCTTCATGGAGATTAGCGGTATTGCCATTACTGCTTCCAAGGATTGTTCGGAAATCCTTATGAATACTCTCGCTGTCGTCAATCACCAAGATACGCTGATTTTTCTGGCATTTTTCTTTCATTTCATAACCTCGATAGGCTTAAATGGTAATTCCAACGTGAACGTCGCCCCCTGCCCCAGGCCATCGCTATGGACGGTCAAGGACCCTCCCATCTCCGAAGATGCCAGGGCACAACTGTGCAATCCAAAACCATGACCATCTTTCTTCGTCGTGAATCCATGGCTGAATATCTTCGTCAGATTATCCTCGGATATCCCAGCACCGTTGTCGGCCACTTCGATCCGGAAGCGAGTCTCGCCATGTTTATAGATTCGAATAGTCAGTAATTTTTCTTCTTTATTGCTGCCGCCCAGCGCATACTTGGCGTTGCTTATCAGATTCACCAGAACCTGGAGCACTTTTTGTTTGTCAATCTCGACTTCGCCAAGCTCCTCAAACTCACGTATAAGCCGAGCTCCATGGCGTACCAAACCTGCACTATTGATCTGTATGGCATCTTCGGCTAATTTGCTAAGAGACGTTTGTACCTCAACGCCTGAGACCTTAGCGTATGACTGCTGCATATTGACTATATCCTTGATGTGCTGGACGTTCTCGACTAAAACCCGGAGTCTGTCGATAATATCAGTCT
>JBAQFY010000363.1:0-1707 GCA_049287505.1 Sedimentisphaerales bacterium
GGGCAAGACGATCAGCGATATACGGCCTGAATTCTTCCATGAGATCGAGAGCGAGTCCTGGTCTTCCGGGACGGTCGCGATGGAGAAACCCGACAGCCGGGTCCAATCCAACTGACTCCAAGGCAGATCTGACATCGTGCATGACAAGAGTATAGATGAAAGACAGGAGGCAGTTAACGTTGTCAAGGGGCGGCCTTCGGTTCCGCTCATCGAAATGAAAGGCTTCCTTCTGGGCGACGATTAGATGATCGAACACGTTGAAATAAATATGGGCGGCGTCTCCCTCGATTCCACGCAAAACATCCAGCGTCTGTTGCTGATCCAATGATTCGATCAAATGATTCAACCGCGCGACGGCATTTCGAACCCCTTGCTCATCTATTTTGTTTGCGTGATCCCGAAGGGCTCTCTGTAAGACAGTCCGGCAATTCGTAATCTTCCCCGTTAGAAGGAACTTCGTAACCTCTGCTGAGAATTTCGGATCATCCGCCTTGCGATATTGCTCCCGCCGGAGAAGAACATTCCCCGAAACAGGACCTTGGACTTTAGCCAGGAATCGACCGTGCTCTGTCAAATAACTTATGGCTACATCATTTTCTGCGCAGAAACCCATCAGAAAAGGGCTGCAAGAGACATTACCGAAACAAACGATCCCGCTGATGGTATGAACCGGCACTCGTAGACGGATTTCGCCATCCACTTTTACGACGACGGTTTCTCCTTCTTTGGAGAGGTAAGCGCCCTGCGTGGTTACAAAAAGAGTGTTGAGATGTTTCTTCATGGCGATTTCACCATTTGTTCCAGGTAGCGTTTCACTGATGACTTTTTACCAACTGTTTTCGGCATACATTCTCCAATGAGGGAACAGCTTTTACAGCGTTTTTCGTAAACCGGTGGCGGTGTAATGCCTGAAGTGATCAGTTGGCGTGCCTTATTGGCAGTTTCCTCAGTTTCACTCCGAAGCAGTTGATCGAACGTTACATCAAGACGCCGCCGGGTGCGGCCATAAAAAATGGCGCCCTCAGGCACAGAGGCGTTTAGCATCTCTTCCAGACACATGGCCTGAGCGCAGAGTTGTATCTTGTCACAATGGTCGACTTTGGGTTTACCCCGTTTATACTCCACCGGGAAAGGCTGCCAGCTTTTTTTGTCAACTCGATGAAACTCAACTACATCTGCCTTGCCGATAAGACCAAGCCTCAGACTCCGCAGAGGCACGCCGCGTGCTATTCTCATGGAGCCTCGCGATTCGTTACCTTGCTCGTGGACATGGTCATGCATAATACGGCCTTCAGCCGTTAGGCCGCTTTCCTGCCACACCTGCTCAATATGGATAAGAGCGCATTGCCGTTCACAAAAGGCATAGTGCTGTAAAGCAGAGAGCATGATAAAGTCGTCTACTGAATGAGAATTGGTCTTATAAGTCATATAGGACCTATTGTTTTTTCCTAATCTGCGACCTGACACGATAGAGTTTTTCCGTGAAGCCGCCTTCTTCCTGGTACTCTTTTTCCAGAGTCCGCAATTGCTGGTCAAGCAGATAGTTTGTCTGGTGAATCAAGCAGATTGCAGCGTTAGCTGCGATTTCAGGCTCTTGTTCTTCAAAATAGGTCTTATAGGTCGCATAAGACCTATTGGACCTATACGCCAAAGCTCTGATCTCTTTCGCTTTGGCGTGGTCTTTTCCCCAAAGAGGCAGCCCTTGCT
>JBAQFY010000364.1:0-4581 GCA_049287505.1 Sedimentisphaerales bacterium
CAAGCCCTGCCCGATGTCCTTGCCGAGCGATACCATAAAACATTGCCGGTAAATACCAAAGCCCTGCAACGCGGCGCCGAATTTGTTAAAGCTTATTGCCGGGCTTGAGCAGAAGCAGCAACCAACAAAGTAAAAATCCCCCAATGCTCGGCGCCGCCAGAAAAAATTGATAACGAGGTCATCTATACCTTTTAGCTTAGAAGAAGCCAGCTAACACACAAAAAAGCAAAATAAAGATTGCCCGGACATTAAACTTATCAAAAATATTCTCAAACAAAAAACGTACGATTAGTATTCTATTAAAAAACTATGAATTCCAGAGAAATAGCGTCAGAAACATTGAACCATCAGGTCAGCTATAACATGGCTTTTATATGGCTGGTCTGCCTTATAGCGGCGATGGGGGGATTGTTGTTTGGTTATGACTGGGTGGTGATTGGCGGGGCCAAGCCGTTTTATGAGCCGTACTTTAGAATCACCGACGAAACGCCTTTTTTGCGGGGCTGGGCGCAAAGCAGCGCTCTAATTGGCTGTCTTATAGGTGCTGTTTTGTCCGGCTTAATCAGCGACAAATCAGGTCGCAAGCGTCTGCTTATTTTATCCGGCCTGCTTTTTACCGTATCCGCTGTCGGCACCGCTTTTGCCGGGAACTTTCTTTTCTTTAATGTATTCCGTATCATCGGAGGAATAGGAATCGGATTGGCCTCAAATCTTTCCCCAATGTATATCGCCGAACTCTCTCCGGCCCATATGCGGGGAAGATTTGTTTCTATAAACCAGCTCACTATTGTGATAGGTATTCTCGCGGCGCAGATTATCAACATGCTTATAGCTCAGGATGTGCCGGAAGGAGCAGGCACGGAATATATCCTTGACTCATGGAATGGACAATTTGGCTGGCGCTGGATGTTCGGGGCCGAAACAGTTCCGGCATTTCTGTTCTTTCTGCTGATGTTCTTTGTGCCGGAAAGCCCGCGCTGGCTGGTCAAGTACGGCAGGGACAAGCAAGCCGCGAGGATTCTCAGCCGAGTCGCCGGAAGTCAATATGCTGATTTTGAAATCAGAGACATTAAAAACACCCTTGCAAGCGAAGAGATTGCGAGGGTCAACTTCCGGGACTTAGCTGAGCCGAAGCTGCGCAGGATTGTTATGTTGGGTATTTTCCTGGCCTTCCTCCAGCAGTGGTGCGGTATCAACGTGATTTTCAATTATGCTCAGGAGGTTTTTGCAGCCGCAGGCTATGGGGTCAGCGATATTTTGTTCAACATCGTAATTACAGGCGTGGTAAACCTGATATTTACATTCGTTGCGATTTATACGGTAGATAGATTTGGCCGTCGTATCCTTATGCTGATAGGCGCAGGCGGGCTGGCAGGTATCTATGCAATCTTAGGTACCGGTTACTTTTTCAAAAGTACCGGAATATATATGTTAGTTCTGGTGGTTTCAGCTATCGGCTGTTATGCGATGTCCCTGGCGCCGATTACCTGGGTGGTCATCTCAGAAATATTCCCGAATCGAATACGTGGTGCGGCTATGTCCGTCGCCGTGTTTAGTTTGTGGGCCGGCTGCACGGCCCTGACGTTGACGTTTCCTTATCTGAGAGGGGGGCTCGGCGCCCACGGGGCTTTCTGGCTGTATGGTGCCATCTGTGTCATCGGCTTCGTTGTCATCCTTTTGAAACTTCCCGAAACAAAGGGTAAATCGCTGGAAGATATTGAACGTGAGCTGTTTGACTGAAAAAATGTGGCTTAACAAGTAACAAGTAAAAAACTTGAATAAATAGCTATGAGCGGCTACAATATCTAAAAACAGGCAAGAAATAGAATTAAGATTAAGATTGGGAAGTGCTCTGTTGAAAACGTGGATTGTCATTCTGAGGCGAAAGAAAGCTTGCCCTGAGCGAAGCCGAAGGGCCAAGGAATCTCATTTCTTGCGCCATAAAGAGATTCTTCACTCCGCTTCGCTGCGTTCAGAATGACAGTTTTTGTGGCTTTTCAACAGAGCAATTGGGAAGCTAAAAGATGGCCAAGTACTCCAATACCAAAAAACCAAAGGCGATATGCAGTTTCTGCGGCCGAGCGGCAACTCAGGCCGACACGCTCATAGAGGGCCCCAATAAGGTCTTTATTTGCCCGGAATGTGTCGAGCTGTGCCACAACATCATCCGGCAAAACCGTAAACGAACCGGCACGGGCAGTGTCAGTCTCGACGAAATGCCCAAACCCAAAGAAATAAAAGAATATCTGGACCAGTACGTAATTGGCCAGGAGCACGCCAAAAAATATCTCTCAGTTGCGGTCCATAACCACTACAAACGCCTGATGCACACCGACAGCGACAACAGCGACATTGAGATAGACAAATCCAATGTTCTTTTAATCGGCCCGACCGGTTCCGGCAAAACACTTCTTGCCCGCACACTTGCCCACAAATTGGAAGTACCCTTCGCAATATGCGACGCGACAACCGTTACCGAGGCCGGGTATGTCGGAGAAGACGTTGAAAACTTCCTGCTGCGATTGCTGCAGTCCGCCGACTACGATATAGAAGCAGCGCAGCGAGGCATCGTTTATATCGACGAAATAGATAAGATAGGCAAAACGTCTCAGAACATCTCAATCACCCGTGACGTCTCCGGAGAAGGCGTTCAGCAGGCGCTGTTAAAGATGCTCGAAGGAACCACCGCCAATGTTCCCCCACAAGGCGGGAGAAAGCACCCGGAGCAATCCTACATACAAATCGATACTACGCAGATACTTTTTATATGCGGCGGAACTTTTGTCGGCCTGGAAAATATTATCAAGAAACGGCTCGGCAAAAAAATGATTGGATTCGATTCCGAGCTGGCCGGCAAAACCGACGAAAAAACCGAGTACAGCGACATTGTGCAACAGGTCATACCGGAAGATATTATCGAGTATGGAATGATTCCCGAGATGGTGGGCCGGCTTCCTGTAATTACCACTCTGACAGCTCTCGATGAAGATGCGCTTATAGACATACTCACCGAGCCGAAGAATGCGCTCTGCAAGCAGTATCAAAGATTTTTTGAGATGGAAAATGCCGAGCTTGAGTTTACAGAAGGCGCCTTACACGCATTAGCGCGGAAAGCCCTCAAGCGTGACACAGGCGCCCGGGCACTGCGTGCAATCGCTGAGGAGCTGATGGTTGACCTGATGTATCAACTGCCCGAAGAGTCGAAACCGGCAAGATATGTGATTACCCGCGATATTGTCGAGGGCAAAGCCGAACTGTTCACGGCAAAACAAAAAGCAAAAAAAGAGTCCGCATAAAACTGCTCAGGTGATTAAAATTGAGGTTAAATATGCTGTCCAATCCTAAAGCGATTGAATCAATTGTACAAAAAATTGTTGAAGTAGTACACCCACTAAGGATAATTCTTTTTGGTTCATATTCTCGAGGCAAAGCAGAACCAGAAAGCGATATTGATGTGCTGGTAGTGATGCCCGAAGGTGTTCATTGCCGGCGGACTGCACAACTGTTATATCGGCAAATTAGAGGATTAGGGGTCCCTTTTGATATTTTAGTGACAACGCCAGGTGCTTTAGAAAAGCATAAAGATAACATTGGCATGATTTATCGAACTGTACTAAGAGAAGGAAAAGAAATATATGCCGCATGAGGGCCATTTTTCAGGGAGCCCGGCTGACTGGCTGCGTTATGCCTATAGCGATTTAGAGCTTGCTCGCGTGGGACGAGCATCTAATGTTTTATTTGAAGGACTCTGTTTTCATGCTCAACAAGCGGCAGAAAAGGCACTGAAAGCAGTACTGATTGCTAAGGGCGTTCCTCCTCCAAAAACTCATAACGTCAGGACGCTCTTGGACCTTTTGCCGCAAGATGTCATTACGCCACAAGAAATAGAAGATGCAGCGAGCCTTACCGACTATGCCGTTACAAGCCGTTACCCTGGTGACTTTGAGTCTGTCGATGAAGAAGAATACAAAGAGGCCGTAAGATTAGCGGAGACCGTTGTTCTCTGGGCGGAAAGAATTATCCGATAGCGAAGAAATGATGTCACTTAAAGGGGAAATCGCCGAAATTAGACATATGGATAAGACCCGGGCACATAGAAACCGAACAATAACACTCAGCCAGGCGGAAGCAAAACGTTACGGCAAAGAGCTGATTCGCATTTCCAAACCAGCGGACATAAATAGCATCGAGAACAAAATAATAAACCAGGATACATTCGAAGCAGTTGATTTCCTGCCGGCTAACTTTGTTGACCTGCTGCTCCTGGACCCGCCATATAACCTTACCAAAACTTTCAACTCAAATACCTTTAGAAAAAAGACTATTACTCAATACGCTGAATGGCTTGAAAACCTGCTGGTTAAGCTGCTGCCCAGACTTAAAAAAATCGCATCGGTCTATGTTTGCTCCGAGTGGTATTCGTCAACAGCGGTACATCTTATTCTGGATAAGTTTCTGAAGGTTAGAAACCGAATCACCTGGGAGAGAGAAAAAGGCAGAGGCGCAAAAAGAAACTGGAAAAACGCCTCCGAAGACATCTGGTTCGCTACTGTTTCCGACGATTATGTATTCAATGTCGAA
>JBAQFY010000365.1:0-11719 GCA_049287505.1 Sedimentisphaerales bacterium
CTGCCAAAACGAGGCAGCGGCGGACTCGCAATGAGCCGTAATAAACGTGGGTAAGGATGCTCAAGAAGAAAAAGTTTTGAGTAACAGAGAATTTATTTTTTGCCTTCTTGCTCTTTATAGGTGACAAGTAACACATTCAAGCTTGAAGCAAGAAAGGTTGTGCCTACAAAGGTCCCTATCAATCACCGAACTCGACGGCCAATCCCTCTTTGCGTGTTCTTCCAAAGCCGGAATGTTAGTCTAAAATTATCTTGGCGGATTTCGGCATAATATACAACTTTCAGCGATGAACTTTACTCGTTCAAGCGTATGCATCTCTGCTACTGGATTTTTCCAATTTGCCTGACTAAATCGTTTTATGTATGCTCCGACATTTCTTCGCAACTGCTTAACCGCCGGGCAATATATAGAGCTGTGTTTGATTCGGCACAATTAATCTTATTGATTTTTGCATTTCCTCTTGGCTCTCGTTCTTTACTATTGTTTCACGTGAAACATTTTTTACAAAAAAACACCTTTTTTGCCTGACAAGGCTACAGAATTTTCAATAAAAATCCCGAAATACTATTTGGGCAAATACCAAATGTAGGCTAAAAACTGGAAAGAAAACAAGGATTCTTATGGTTTGTTAAGGAGCACTTATATATGGCAAAAATAAAAGAAAAAACAAAGCACCTCGGCAGGGGGTTACAATCATTGTTAGGTCCGATAATGCCTGAGCTAACTGAAGCAGCAGAAATATTATCTGCTCCAGCGGCAGCCTCTAACTTCCCGCCAGACAAAGAGTTACGCGATTCTTTGCAGGAACTAAGGATTGATGATATATCGCCGAATCCGTATCAGACACGAACGGTATGGAATGAGCAGGAATTAGCTGATTTAGCTGAGTCTATCAGGGCTAACGGTGTTATCCAGCCGATTATTGTCCGCCCTTCCGGGACGCGGTATCAATTAATTGCCGGGGAACGCCGCTTACGAGCTGCTCAATTAGCATCCCTGACAACCATACCCACCCTAATACGACCCGCAAGCGATAAGCAATTGCTCGAATGGGCATTGGTTGAGAACATACACAGGGTAGATCTCAATCCCATAGAGCGTGCAAAGGCCTATCAGGATTATCTAAGCACCTTCTCTTTGACTCAGGCCCAAGCCGCTGAACGGCTTGGCGAAGACCGCTCTGTTATCGCTAACTATATGCGGCTACTGGACTTACCGCAGGAAATCAAACAAATGTTGTCCGAGGGTCAGTTGACTATGGGGCACGCTCGGGCAATACTTTCCCTGCCGACCGACGAGCTTCGCCGCAAGTTAGCCAATCGAGCATTGGCAGGTCGGCTGAGTGTGCGTGAAGTTGAAAGAATGGTTCGAAGGTATCTTACCGGTACCAGCCAGCCCAGGACGACCGTTCGCTCAAAGCCGCCACACATACTGGACCTCGAAAGGAAACTAAGCAGCCAGCTCGCCACAAAGGTAAACATTGAGACACGGAAAAGCGGACAAAGAGGCAGGATAATTATCGAATTTTACTCTCTTGACGAATTCGACAACATCACAGAAAGAATTGGCCTGGCCTGTGTAGAGGAGGTCTGAAAAAGAATCGCGGAAAAAGTTGATTTTTCAAAATTTTTGTGTATAATTAGAGTATAGTACAGAATAGCCGGGCAAGATTTTGCCTACAATTTTGTTGTTAAATACGAAACTCGAATATCGACCCCTGCCAGCAACAAGCAGGTGTGTCATTCCCGCGAAAGCGGGAACGAAACAATATCCAATGTCAAAAATTCAAAACCTGTCCCGAGCAAAGCCGAGGGATGACCAAACAACAAGTTTTGAAAATTAGAACATTTGAATTTTGAATTTGTTTCCACCGTCAGGTGTCCTTCGTAAGGAGTCCTTAGGACTGTGGAGTATTTAGGATTTTGTGCTTAGTGCTTTTATTTGTTTGATTAGCGTTTATCCTGTTTCGGAGGATATACCATGAAACGTGTGATTATTTCAATATTTGTTTTGTATTTGCTCGCCTCTTCCAATATCGTTCCGAGTTTTGCGGGCATAGACCAGATTTCTGACCTTCTATCGGTGCAGAAAGAGCTTATCAGTACAGAAAACGAGGAAACGGCCACCCCTAAAACCAATTATGTCACCGAGCTTAACAAAATTGGAATAGCTGGGCGACCTGAAAGCGATAACGCAGCGCCTTACTACGAAAAGGCAGTAGAGCTTTTCGTCGAAAAGCCCGAGGGCTTAACTGTGAAAGCAAGCAGCTGGCCGAAAGAGCTGCCCGCACAAGAACAAGTGCTGTTAAGAAAATGGGTGCAGAATAATAAAAGGGCGCTTGAGCAATTGCAGCTTGGCAGCCAGAAACAATATTGCTGGTTCAAATATACGGGTGAGACGATACAGAACACTGAAATGCCCCAATTATCAACTAGAAGGCAATTAGCCTTAGCCTTACAGGCTCGGGCAATGTTATCGGCCGAAGATGGCAATATCACGAATGCTGCTGACGATATAGGTACCCTCTATAAATATGGGGCACATATTGCAGATGGGCCGAAGCCTTTAGTTGAAAAACTGGTGGGAATTGCTGTAAAGAGCCTGTCTATAAGAGCTGCGTTTAGCTTCCTCGACAAAAAAATGGTTGATGCCAATTTGATAAAAAGTCTGGAGGACGAATTTAAACAGCTTGTAGCAGACTATTCTGAGCCATTTGATATTCGAGGCGAAAAAATATTTATGCAAGAGCAGGTTGAAACGAATCCTGCTTACAGCCCGCATAAGAGATATTTAAAAGGCACACTTGAATATTACGATGCAATGGTTGCAAAGACTCCCTGGCAGTTACACAATGAACAAGCACAATCTGTAACCAGTCAGAATCCTTTGATAGAAGTTCTTGGGTCTCCAATGGCCAAGGTAATAGAGATTGAATGTCGTATCAGAGTGGAGGAACAAGCCTTAATAACTACGCTTGCCCTCCTGCGATATAATGCCGGCAGCGATGGATATCCTGTGACGCTCCAACAGCTTGTCTCATCCAGCCATATCAAAGAATTGCCGATGGACCCCTTTAGTGATAAGCCTCTTGTCTATAAGCAAACAAGACAGGGCTTTACACTCTACAGTTTCGGAGCGGATTTCGATGATGATGGCGGCCTGCATAGCAAATGGGGCTTGGACGAAGAAGGCGGCGACCAGGTCCTCTGGCCTGTTGAGCGAACACAAGTGGCCGAAGAGCAGAGGGGCAGGGAAAGGTCCTTCGCTCGGACAGAAAGCCCTCAACGCAGTGCCGGAACGGGTGCAAGGTCGGTAACCAGGCCATATCCAATGGATGACGAGGAGGAGACTGTGCCGGCTCGGTCAAGACCAGGCGAGTCCGGCAGAATTGCCGGACCGTCTCAACCACTGCACGATGCTGCGCGTGACGGTGATATTGACCAGGTCCAGCTACTAATCTCACAGGGCGCTGATGTGAATGAAAAAAACAGGATGGGCTGGACACCGCTGCACACGGCGATACGGAACCGCCAGCAGGCGCTCATCGAGCCTCTTATTGCCAAAGGCGCCGATGTCAATGCAAAGGACAATTCTGGGCAGACGCCTCTATTGGCTGCGGTATATGTAGGTCAAAAGGATACGGTAGAGCTGCTAATCGCAAAGGGGGCCGATGTCAACGTCATGGGTGGTCGGGGCGATAACGCCCTGTCGCTGGCAAAGAAGAGAGGGAATACGGAAATCATTGATTTGCTGCTCAAGCACGGTGCCAAAGAGCCGAGCCTCCAGGACTTGATGGGAGACAGGTATTATGGGGAAGGGGGAGGGGCAAATCTATATCCGGGTTATGAGGAGCAAGCAACAGTTCGGCGCGGAACCAGAGCTATTAGCACCATTGCGCAATCACCTGTTCAGGTAGATATACTTGCCGACCCGAACGAGATTAGAGCCAGGATAAAGACATTCGAAGGCCTGGATAAGGCATTGGTGGAGATAGACGCCAACAGCCAAAGTGAAATGCGTCAGTGGCAGCAGAAAAGATATGATAACAGAACATTACTAATAAGAACTGTGCAAAAGCAATTCGAGGATGAGATTGGTTTCATGCAAAAGGTCGCTGTTGAAGAAAAAGCGAAAAAGACAACTGAGACAATTGACAGTGTGTTGTCTGGAAGGCAGGAGCGGTTTAAAGAGGTCAGCAAAGAGCTCCTGGCCCAGAGAAGAGAGCTCAGACAGACGGAGGAGTCCGTGCGTACCAGAGGCCGGACTCGAACCTCCGGCAGAAGCACCAGAGGACGGACTTCACAGAGAGGACAACCATACGGAGAAGACATGGCAGACCCTCTCTATGGTCGCGGCGACGTTATGCCCAGAACGACCAGGTCCCAAAGCGCCAGGGGACCAGTTGAGCAGTTGGACAGAGAAACTGAAAACGAGATGCGTCAATGGCTCCAGGCAAGCGTTGATGACAAAGAAAATTTAGCCCAGGCCGTGCACGAGCAAATCCGGGTAGAGTTTAGTTCCGTAAGAAATGTTGCTGTTGAAGAAGGAGCGAAAAAGACGACGGCGGCAATTGACGGGATGTTGCTGTATAGGCAGATGCGGTTCGACGCCCTTATCAAAGATATGGAAGAGGGAAAGCAGGCACTGCTACAACAGACCCAGGAACCGCGCATTCGCAGCAGAGGGAGATATCCACAGGATAGCACTGTGCAGCAGGAGAATCAGCCCAGAATTCGGGGCCGGCGACGCTGACAAGGATGGCAAAGCGATTAGCTTCAAAAGTCGCGATAGTAACAGGCGCCAGCAGGGGCATTGGTAGAGCCGTGAGCGTTGCGTTGGCTCAAGAGGCCGCAACAGTCATCTTAGCCGCACGCTCCATCGGGAAGCTGCAGGAAACCGCTGATAAAGTGACGGAGGCGGGCGGAAAAGCGGAAATTGTCGTTACCGAGCTTACCGAGGAAGAATCCATCAAAAACCTCCTCAAAGTAACCGGCGAGAGATTCAGCCGACTGGACATCCTCGTCAATAACGCAGGCGTTACTCACTCAGCAAAGTTAGAACAGACCACAACCGAAGACTGGGAACGCTGTATGCAGATAAATGCCCGTGCTCCATTTATCCTTTGCAGAGAAGCCCTGGGGCTGTTAAAAAAATCGCAGGCGGGATATATTATCAACATCGCATCGGTCGTAGGGGTCAAAGGTTATCCGCTCCAAAGTGCTTATACGTCCTCCAAGCATGCGCTTCGCGGAATGACGATATCGTTGTCTGAGGAGCTCAAAGGCTCGAACATCCGTGTGCATCTTCTATGTCCGGGTGGAGTGGATACCGAGCTGGTCGAGAAGGTTCGGCCGGATATAAAAAAGGATGAGCTTATGCGACCGGAGGAAATCGCGGAATTGGTTCTCTACCTCGTTACACACAAAGGCAATGCCGTTATAGATGAGCTGCACATTCGAAGAGCGGCCTCAACGCCGTGGTTCTAAAGGATATCAGGTCATCAGGAAACCAGGATGTAGCGCCGTAAGGTGTCCTGTGGAGATATCAGAAGGTCAGAACATCAGGAGAAACTATTCTGTTTTTTTTGGTCAAACTAAACTGATGACCAACCAAATTTGAAAGGGACTTATGCGAGCGGTGATTCAGCGGGTTTTGCAGGCTGAGGTTAAGGTAGAAGGCCAACAAGTAGGCAAAATAGACAAGGGACTGCTGGTCTATCTTAGTGTCAGCAAAGAAGACACAGTAAACGATGCTCAGTTTATGGCTGATAAATTGGTGAACCTGCGTATCTTTGCAGACGAGGCCGGCAAGATGAATCGAAGCGTACAGGACGTTGGCGGCTCAATTTTGCTTGTCAGTAATTTCACTCTGCACGGCGATTGTCGGAAGGGTCGTCGGCCCAGCTTTGATGCCGCAGCAGAGCCGACATTGGCGCAGCAGCTTTACGAAAAAGTAATTGACCTGATTGCCGAACAGGACGTAGTCGTCGAAAAAGGTGCTTTTGGCGAGTATATGCACGTAAGCAGCATCAACGACGGCCCCGTAACCTTCCTGCTCGATAGCACCAGGCTGTTCTGAACCACAGATTGCATAGTTGGTGGACGTCGGCTACATAAAGGATATAGCAGTTAGTGCAGGGACATAAATCTCTGAAAGGAAATATGAGATGGATACGAAAATAAAGGAAAAATTTATAAGTTACTGGGAAAAATATTTTAACGGGGCAGAGCTTCCCATCACTTTCTACTACACTAACGAGGCACCGGGGGTAGAAGCAGTGAAGCCCTCTTTGGGACACAGGTGTATTTTTGCTGATTTATGCAAAGTTAGAACAGGAAAATCTCTTTACTTCGACGCTGAGTCAATCGGGTGTTTCGGTGGGAAAAAATATCTGGGATTTACTATGGAGGTTATGGAGAACTTTGAATATTTTCTCTCCTGTGGTATCCCTGGAAAGCTTGAGGGTGAGCGTTACAAAAAAACGCCTGAATTGGTCAAAAAAATGATGGAAAACATCCCAAAGTTAGAGGCGCCTGATAAGTTCATTATTTTCAAGAGATGGGATATGCTCGAAGAGTCAGACGAACCCGATGTGGTTATCTTCTTTGCCCGCCCTGATGTTCTATCGGGACTGTTTACGCTTGCAAATTTTGATGAATGTGAGCCGAACGGAGTATTTGCGCCATTTGCCGCCGGCTGTGGCTCCATAGTTCAATATCCTTATCTGGAAAAAGATTCTGACCATCCAAGAGGGGTTCTAGGGATGTTCGACGTTTCGGCAAGGCCGTTCCTCCCTGAGGACATTCTCAGCTTTTCAGTGCCGATAAATAGGTTTATTGAAATGATTGAGAATATGGAAGAAAGTTTTCTCATAACGCAATCATGGGACAAAGTTAACAAGAGAATAAAAACAGCAAAATCATAGACAAAACCCAAAACTTGTTTGATATTGCCTTATCGCGGATTTTGGCCGCTCCATACAATAACAGACAAATATCGCTTGACGAATCGGCTCTTGATTCATACACTCATTCCTTCGTTTAATGGTTGTTTATCAGGAATCAGGCAGGTGGAAGAAGCTATTGCAAAGGCTGGTGCGCTGATTGAGGCGATGGAGTATATTCGCCGATTCCGCAGGCGAATCGTGGTTGTTAAGCTCGGCGGAAGCGTCCTCGACAATACCGCCCTGCAAAAAAAGCTGCTGACCGATATCGCCTTTATGGCTACGGTCGGAATGCAGCCTATTATCGTCCACGGCGGCGGAAAGGCCATTACAAAGGCAATGAACGAAGCAGGCCTTGAACCGGTCTGGGTGCAGGGCAGACGATATACCGACCAGCGGACACTGACAATAGCAGAGCATACGCTCGTGCATAAAATCAATACCCCCATCTGCGAGACGCTCACCGAGTTGGGATGTGAGCCTATGGGACTACATTCGCTGAGCAGTTGCGTCTTATTTGCCGAAACCCTGAGACTGGCAGGCGAAGATGGGCGAAAAGTTGACCTCGGACTGGTCGGGCAAGTTGTGAGTATAAACGCGCAATTGCTCAAGACGCTCTGTACCGACGGGACCATACCGGTCATCGCCTCGGTAGCCAAAGACAAGGCCGGCGGAAACTTAAATGTCAACGCCGACAGCGCCGCCGGAAAAGTCGCCGCAGAAGTTGGCGCTGAAAAGCTCGTTGTCGTAAGCGACACACACGGGATACGAACTAAAATCGAGGACCCGAATAGCTGGGTTTCGAGCTTAAATGAAAAACAGATTAAGGAAATGATTGATGCCGGCATTATCACCGATGCAATGTTCCCAAAGGTCGAGGCCTGCCTGACGGCACTGGAAGCAGGCGTCAAAAAGGCGCATATTATTGATGGACGAATCGAGCATTCACTGCTGCTCGAAATCTACACCGACAAAGGAATCGGCACTGAGATAATTAAAAGTGCCTAAAGTGAGCTAAAGTGCCTAAAGTGAGCTAAAGCGCCTAAAGTGAGATAAAGTTTCAGGCTATTAGAGTATCAGGTAGTGGGCATCAGATTATCAGTCCGGAAGGACTCCTTGTGGATAACATCGGGCTTGTTTTTCCTGATACCCTGATATGCTGGTAACCTACATCCTGATTTATTGTTTTACTGATATCCATAATTTTAGGCACTTTAGGCAATTCAAACTTTAGGCACTTCGAAGGAAAAGAACTATGACTACACAGGAGACTATTGAATTGTTTGACAAATATGTTATCGCTAATTATGGCCGGCTGCCGCGGGTTATCGTCAGAGGCCGGGGCTGTTATCTGTATGACGCCGACGGCAATGAGATACTGGACATGTTCCCCGGCTGGGCCGTCAGCGCCATAGGCCATTGTCATCCAAAGGTCGTTGAGGCATTGCGAAAGCAGGCCGGCGAGCTTCTCCACATTGATAATACTTTCTACTCCGAGCCGCAGGGTAAATTAGCAAAGCTGCTCAGTGAGAGAGCCTTTGGCGGTAAGTGCTTCTTTTGCAACAGCGGCGCCGAGGCCAACGAAGCGGCAATGAAGCTGGCACGTTTGCACACATCGCCGGAGAAGTACAAGTTTATTACCGCCGAGGGCAGCTTCCACGGGCGAACTATTGCGACCCTGACGGCGACCGCCCAGCCGAAGCACCATGAAGGTTTGCTCCCCCTGCTGCCGGGCTTTTCTTATGTCCCGTTCAACGATATTACCGCGCTCGAGTCGGCTTTTAGCGATGAAGTGGCGGCCGTTATGGTCGAGCCCATCCAGGGCGAAGGTGGAATTAATATTGCCACGAAGGAGTATCTGCAGGCAATCCGCCGGCTATGTGATGAAAATGCAGCCCTGCTTATCTTTGATGAGGTTACTACCGGAATAGGCAGGACCGGAAAATGGTTTGCATATCAGCATTTCGACGTCGAGCCGGACATTATGACAATGGCAAAGGCGCTGGGCGGAGGCGTGGCAATAGGGGCTATGATGGCTAAAGCTGAAGTGGCCGCTTCACTGGTCCCCGGCAAACACGCTTCGACGTTCGGCGGCAATGCGCTGGTCTGCGCAGCGGCGGTGGCGGTTATAGAGGCGATAGAGGAAGAGAACCTTCTGGAGAATGCCGCCCAGCTTGGCCAATACACTATGGACAAGCTGGGGCAGCTAAAACAAAAACATAGTATTATCGACAGTGTTCGCGGTGTCGGCATGATGATTGGCGTTCAATTAACCAGCGCCGGCAAAGAAATAGTCGATAAGTGCCTGGAAAATGGCCTGCGCATAAACTGCACCCAGGACACGGTTTTGCGTTTTATGCCGCCGATGATTGCCACTAAAAGTCAGATAGACAAGGCCATTGAGATTTTTGATAGTGTTTTAAAAGAATAAAAAAGAAACCCAACACTTCCGTGTGGGGAATGGATACCACGCTCGTGGGTGTGTGGAGGTTTATGGATACCACACACGTGAGTGTGTGGAGGTCTGAAATGAAACATTTTCTTTCCATAATCGATTGTCCGAACGAACTGTTAAAAGAGCTGCTGCGGATAAGCAGCCGGCTAAAAAGTTTATACAGTGTCGGTGGTAACGATTTTTGTCTTCGGGGAAAAACTTTAGCGATGCTTTTCGAGAAGCCGAGCCTGCGAACAAGAATCAGCTTCCAGGTCGCTATGACCGACCTCGGCGGCAGCGCAATCTATGTTAAGCCTGAGGATATCGGCGGTATCGGCAAGCGTGAGCCTGTTAAAGATATAGCCAGGGTCCTGAGCCGGTATGTTAGCGGCATAATGGCACGAACCTTCGAGCACAGCACCGTTACCGAGCTGGCTGAATTTGCAACTGTGCCGGTAATAAACGCCCTGACGGACTGGTCACACCCCTGCCAAGCGATGGCTGATGTGCTTACTATCAGCGAGCATCGCGAAGAAATAAAAGGCACTAAAATTGCTTTTATCGGCGACGGCAATAACGTCGCTCGGTCCCTGGCACACGCCTGCGCAAAGTTTGGTATGAAGATGGTCATTGCCTCGCCGGCCGGTTACGAGCTTGATGCCGAAACAATCCAAAGGGCAAATCAAATATCAGCCGACAGCATCCGGCAAACGAACGACCCGGGCGCCGCTGTTCTTGATGCCGATATTATCTATACCGATACCTGGGTCAGTATGGGCCAGGAGAATGAAAAGCAAAAACGTCAGGCCGATTTTGCAGGTTTTCAGGTCAACGCCGAATTAATCAAATCCGCACCGGCTAACGTCAAGATTATGCACTGTTTGCCGGCTTATCGAGGCTTTGAAATCACTGACGAAGTTGTCGAATTGCCCAATTCGATTATTTTCGACCAGGCCGAAAACCGCCTGCACTTCCAGCGGGCATTATTGAAAAAACTGTTGAGCTGAGCCTATGATGGATTGAATATCGGTCTCGATATAATATAAGGAGGGAAAGCTATGAACTTCAAAATTAGCAATGTCGAGCATTACATATCACCACATGAGTTGAAAGTAGATGAAATTTTAAACACTTACAGTACTTCTCTGGATGACATGAAGAAAACCATGATGGCTGCCATATTTGCCCGTCGTAACAATATTCCTGTTACGAAGGATCTGGCCAAGCAACTTAAGGATCTCTCGGAGAGGCTCTTTACGAACGGCGGAGTCAAGTTGTATCAGTACGGGTACTCTCCAACAATGCGAGAGAACCCTGATGTTGCTATCGGTCGGACAGGTCGCCCAAAAAAGATATTCATCGAAATAGAGTTTCGGCCAAACGAGCACAAAGACATCGTAAAATTTTTAATCGGATATAAGAAGCAAACCCTTGAACTTGGGATTCTGATTGTTTCAATAAATAGAGATGCGATAAACAAGGGCTATTACACCATGCTTGAGTACAAGAAGTGCGTTCAAACCATCGAAGAGCTACAGTCTGATTGTCCCATACTGGTTTTGGGAGTAGATGGCAGATTGATTCCAGCATGAATATAGAGATACAAACGAGATCGGGTTGATGCAGGCATCTTAAATAATGGACGACGAATATCCTCCAGCTTATATCAGAGAACATCCTGACGTCTTCGACGGGTTCACGTTTGATTATCTTTTCAAACGGCTGTTGGCTGACGGTTATGACAATGAGCAGGCGAAGGATGTTATTTTGTATAACTGTTCTCTAAGTGCCCTTGTGATGCATGAAAGATTAGATAACAATTATTATTTAAAGATGAAAGCAACTAACGGCATTGCCCCAGACCTTCTTGCTATGTTGAACGAAGAGTTGATGAAAGTACGGTATCGTTGGAATTGATGGAGCAACTCTCGTAAAATGTCTATTCACAAAAGGATACTTGTTGCCAGCACGAATCCGGGGAAAATTGCTGAGCTAAGAGCTATGCTCGATTTTGATGTTGAATGGCTTGACCTGTCGGATTTCCCCGATATAGCAGAAATTGAAGAGGATAGTCTTACTTTTACTGAAAATGCCCGCAAAAAAGCAATCGGCTACGCTAAAACCACCGGCCTGTGGACAATCGCAGACGACTCAGGCCTGGAAATTGATGCGCTCGGCGGTGAGCCGGGCGTGAAATCTGCGAGGTTCTCCGGCAAGAAATCAAAAAATGATGACGGAACTCTAATAGACCATCGGAATATTGTCAAGGTTCTGAGACTTCTCAAAAACGTCCCCAAAGAAAAAAGAACGGCAAGATTTGTTTGCTGCCTGTGTCTGGCAAG
>JBAQFY010000366.1:0-5882 GCA_049287505.1 Sedimentisphaerales bacterium
CTGCCAAAACGAGGCAGCGGCGGACTCGCAATGAGCCGTAATAAACGTGGGTAAGGATGCTCAAGAAGAAAAAGTTTTGAGTAACAGAGAATTTATTTTTTGCCTTCTTGCTCTTTATAGGTGACAAAGGTGTGTAATGACATGGAGAGGAACCGGTTTCTGGCAAAGACTATTTGTTTTTGACTTTTAGTCTTGCGAATTTTCTTTTTCCGACACGGATGACCATACCGTCTTTGGGTTTGATTTCGGCGTTCGGGTCATCTAATTTTTTGCCGTCGATGGATGCGCCGCCCTGTTTGACCATTCGTTTTGCCTCGCCACCGGTTGATACGAGTTTGCAGGCAAGCAGCAGCTTGCCGGCAGCAATCGGCTCGGCAGGTATTTTAACTTCCGGTATCTTTTCGGGGAGTTGTTTCTGAGCAAAGACTCTATCAAATTCAATTGCAACAGCATCGGAAATTTTCACTGGATCCGACACCTGAACCGATAGAGTACCGGAGGGTTTCTTGTCCCAGAACTGTGCTACAATTTTTTTTGCAAGCAAAACTTTTGCTTCTTTCGGATGCGTTTTTTTTGGATTTACAAGCTCAGCTATTTTTTCGGTCGTCAGGTCGGTTAAAAGCGTAAAGTAGTTTTCCATCATATCATCGGAGATACTCATAACCTTGCCGAACATATTTTTCGGCTCATCGGTAACGCCGATGTAATTGCCTTTGGATTTACTCATTTTTTCTTTGCCGTCCAGGCCAACGAGGATTGGCATAGTTATTACGACCTGGGGCGGCTGACCGTATGCTCGCTGGATATCCCGGCCGATGAGGTTGTTGAAAGTCTGGTCTGTGCCGCCTAATTCGACGTCGCTTCGTACCATAACCGAATCATAACCCTGCATCAACGGGTACAGAAATTCGTGCATAAAAATATCCTCGTCTGACCGGAGGCGCTTTTTGAAGCTGTCTCGCTGAAGCATTTGAGCGACTGTTTTTTTGGCCACCAGTTGAATTATTTCGATGGCGGTGAGCTTTTCAAGCCATTCGCTATTGTATCTAATTTCGAGTTTGTCCTGAGAGGTATCCAGGATTTTGCCTGACTGCTCGAAATAAGTCCTCGCGTTTTGTTCGATTTGTTCAGGCGAGAGCATAGGCCGGGTGGTGTCCTGGCCGGAAGGGTCGCCGATCCGTGCGGTGTAGTCCCCGATGATAAGAATGGCCTTGTGACCAAAGTCCTGGAACTGCCGCATCTTTCGCAATACGACCGTATGGCCAAGGTGTATGTCAGGGCTGGTAGGGTCCAGGCCGAGCTTGATTCGCAATTGTCTGGCTGCCTTAGCCGCTTCGGTGAGCTTCTGCGCCAGCTCGGCCTCGGTAAATATCTCAACAGTGCCGCGCTTTAGCAACTGAACTTGTTCTACCATTGTCTTCGCCATATATTTTTCTCTGCGAGCTAAGATACACTGAAGCTGCAATTATACGGCGTTGGCAGAAAATGGCAAGCACTGGCTTGGCAAATAAAAGAAGCGGCAGTGGTTTGACAGCGATTTGTACCTACTTCAGGCTCTTTGGTTTTTCGCCTGCGACGCCGCCGGAGACGATAAATGTCATCGCCTCGGAGCTTTCGATATCCAACGGCTTAACGGCCTCTTTGGGAAAGAGCAGGACATTGCCGGCGAAGTTGTAGGACTGGGGTAAATAGACAGCAACATGGTTCTTTAGCCCGAGATTTTCGAGGTTTTCTCTTGTCATAAAGCCGACCACCTTTGCGTCACAACCGGGTCCAAGCGTTACGAGCACAGGCTTGTCGAATTTTTTCTTTTCGCCGGCAAAGGCCTCCACGAGGTCTCTAATGGCACTATAGAGCATCTTGACTAAAGGGACATTGGTAAAGACTCTATCCAGGAGGCCAAAGAGCTTTTTGCCCACAAAATTCGAAGCGAACAGGCCGATGAGAAATATTCCGCCAATCGTAACCAGAAGACCCAGACCAGGAATCGATATAAACGGCAGCAGCTCGCGAAAGACTTTGTCCAGACTGGTAAAAACGTAAACGATGATAAAAATCGTAAGTACAGCAGGGACGAAAATCAGAAGACCTCGCAGGAAGTATTTCAAAATCGTTTTCATTTGACGACTCCGAAAAGAATCATTTGCTGCCGGGCCTGTTTTGAATTTTTCTGTTTTTCGAAAAAGACCTCACAGCGAAAAGATACGGCACAAGGGCGGCAAGAAAGGAAATAAGGCATATAGTTTCTATCTTCCCCTGACCCAGGTGGCGGTGAACGATTCTCCATAGGGATATTGTTTTATTCGGCCAGAGTATTTTTATATCAAAGTGATATGCGCCGTCAATCAAAATATGGAGCCAAACGCCGAGGATTCCGGAGATGAGCATTTTAGGTAAGCTGGTTTTGTAAGGTATGCGAAACAGGTACATTATTTTTTTGAACAGATTCCGTAATGGATATGCCGCCAGGCCCCAGAGGGCCCCCACTGCCGCCCCGATTAACAACGTATGGCAATAGCGGTGTCTCGGCCATCCAAGATTGAATAGCATTACAACCAGGACCTCAGTGTCCACAATCACGTTGGCCAGGACAAAGACCGGGACGTCGAGCCACTTTCTAAATACCAGCCCAATGAATCCACTGGACCCAAAATGATATGGCGTAAACGGTATTTGAAACTCGCTTTAAGAAAAAATTGATTATGTGCCGGTTAAATATCTGTCTTTTTGTAAATAGTTTTGGACATAGTCTTTGATGGCTTCTTCGAGCGATGTAGTTTCTTTGTCGCAGCCGGCTTTGCGGAGATTGGTTATGTCAGCGCAGGTATAGTATTGATACTGATTACGGATAGATTCGGGCATTTCGATATATTCGATATTTGGTTCTTTGCCCATAGCAGCGAAGACGGCTTTTACCAGGCCGTTCCAGGTGCGGGCTTTACCGGAGCCGATGTTAAAAAGTCCGCTTAGCTTTGGATTGTCATAAAAGAACAACGTCATATCAACAGCTTCCTTGACGTAAATAAAATCACGTAATTGCTCGCCGTCGGCGTATTCGGGCTTGTATGATTTGAAGAGGCGGACCTTGCCGGCGGTGGTAATTTGCTCGAAGGCCTTTATACAGAAGCTTCGCATATCGGCCTTGTGATATTCATTGGGCCCGAATACGTTGAAGTATTTGAGGCCCACAATCTTTTTTAACAGTCCGGTCCTGCGTGCCCAGAGGTCAAACAGGTGCTTGGAGTAGCCGTACATATTCAGGGGTCTGAGGATTTCAATTTTTTCCTGGTCGTCGCTAAAGCCGGTCGAGCCGTCGCCGTAGGTAGCTGCGCTGGAAGCATAGATAAAATGAATGTCGGCGTCGGTTACCCACTGGGCTAACAGCTTGCTGTATTCGTAATTGTTTTTTATGAGGTAGGAGGCGTTTGTTTCGGTAGTGTCCGAGCAGGCGCCGAGATGGAAGACGGACTCAACAGAATTATCGAGCTTGTCTTCGATAACCATTTCGAGGAAATCGGCTTTCTCAACATAATCAGTGAAGGACAGATTGCGCAAGTTCTTCCATTTCCGGTCTGTGCCAAGCTCGTCAACGACAAGGATGTCGGTGATTTGCCTTTTGTTTAGTGCGGCAATTAGCGCTGAGCCGATAAAACCGGCTCCGCCGGTAACTATAATCATTTTGCAGGTCCTCTAATTGGCAGATTAGTTTTTATAAGCGTAATTTACTGTCATGGATATGTCAAATGTTTAAGGTTTCGGTGCGCATAAAAAAAGCCGTTCAAAGCCGAACAGCCATAAAGAATTACAAATGCAAACTTGCTTAGCACAGGGCGATATAGCTTGCAATAGCAAGAATCAAAATCCGCCTCTTGTTAAATATAAATGGAAGCCAGGTTTCGTAATAGAATTTTCTCATTTCCCCTCTCGGAAAACATCAGCGAGCCGCCGCTCTTACTATGCAAATATGATAACCGAAATGAGATAAAAAAGCAAGAAAAAAACCGGTTAAAAAAACATAAGTATTTGTTATCAAAGCAGATACGTTATAAATACGGCATATTTTTTACCTGCCTATAGAACCGAACTGACTTGGCCAAAGACGAATTGCTCCAATGACATGTATCCATACTGTAAGAGGTGAACTTCCGCTGCACTTGTGCTTCGACCTTGGTAAATGCTCAAAAACAAGCAGTCGTTTGCTTACCATGGAGTCTGCTGAGTTTGATATTAGCCCTTCCGATAATCAATAAGAAATAACCAGTTGACTCAGGCCAACTTGCTGACTGCTTCGGCGACCAGCTCGCGTATCGGCATACGCTGCGGGCAGCGGGCTTC
The DNA here is from genome assembly GCA_049287505.1 of Sedimentisphaerales bacterium. Taxonomy (GTDB): domain Bacteria; phylum Planctomycetota; class Phycisphaerae; order Sedimentisphaerales; family Anaerobacaceae; genus NIOZ-UU13. The sequence goes on from JBAQFY010000366.1 coordinate 4,336, forward strand.
GGCGACGCTGTAATCTGTGCCGAGCAGCTTGCTTCTTACGTTGGCGGGGATTTGAGCGAAAAGCTCTCTGGCTCTGTCCCTGTCGCCGTAGCTGTTGTAGTACATCAGATACCTCATAATATCGCTGACATAAGGCACATCGGCTAAAGCAGCATTGCAGATATGCGCACAGCCGGCACAATAACCGCTGCAGGTCGCCTTAGCGTACTCCTTGAAGATATTTCTATCGGTCTGGGTGAGTTTAGTTTTATCCAGTACGGCAGCGACGTTTGCATTTAATATGGGGATAGTCTGCATGCCGACACAGGCACTGCTTATCCTCTTATCTTCCAATACGAGTTTTATCGCTGCCTGCTCCTGGGTAAAGCCTCGCTGCAGGAGATGCTCGGTCAGTTTTTTCTCCGCATCGGTTTCAGTCGGCTGGCTGCCATTCCTGCGACTTGCCCTACCGACAGTCTTCATCGCGACAAGACCAATTTTCGCTTTGTGGCAGGCATCCATGGCTGCCTGCATTTCGGCGTTCTGCATATCGCGGAAACTGTATCTCGTCATTATCGCATCGATCCAGTCGAGCTTGGCCGCAGCAGCCAGGCACTTGGCCGTATTAGAGTGCGTGCTGAAACCAAAATATCGTATCAGCTTTCGTTTCTTCGCACCTTCGGCCCACTGCTTCAACTCATCTGTTAGCTGAGCAGGGTCACTTAGTCCGTGAACACCATCGTATAAATCAATGTAATCGGTATTCATTCTCTCAAGAGAGGTCTGAAGACGTTTTTCTATGTCTGCCACGGTTTTTGCCCCTGATGCCTTAGTGACAAGGAACAATTTCTTTCGTACATCCGGATTCTTTGATAGAAATTTACCTATGCCAAGCTCCGAATTTCCACCTGAATAGTTATATGCCGTGTCCCAATAATTAACCCCTAACTGGAGATTCCTTCGCAACAGGATTTGGTTCTCAGTGTCAACCCTGAGTGTCCCAAAAGACAGGGATGGAACCTTAACGCCTGTTTTGCCTAACTTTCTTTTCGGGACCTGCTCAAGGGCGGATTCTTTAGTTTCTTCTGTGTTATTTGATTTATCTGACCCGCCGATTGCTCCGGTAGAAGCCAAAACTGAGCTTAGGCCGGCTGCGCCTACTGTCTTTAAGAAATTTCTTCTGTCGATTGTATTTGGTTTTTCCTTCATCGCTCTAAACTCCAAAAATTATAGACAATCAAAAAATGAACTTTCACCAAATTTCGAGCTAAACCAAGATTTCCCATATAGTATATCCTTTCCGGCAATTGAGACCAGGAAAAAATTCCTGATACCCTTTTTATCTTCACGCTCCTTTGATGGGTTTGCGGGCATTTGAAATTGGGTTTGATTGGGTTTGTTTTCACCAAGTGTCCAATTGTATTTATTTTCATAAGCCATTTTCATACAAGTACTTAGATTCATTTGCAATCCGCCTACGGCGGACAAGATTGGGTTTGTTTTGCATAATAAGTAGTCAAAACTTCGTAGGTTTTTCTGCTGATTTCTGCCTGATATTACAAAAAAGC
>JBAQFY010000367.1:0-3274 GCA_049287505.1 Sedimentisphaerales bacterium
TCTCTTTTTTTCCTATATATATCGACAAAATCGCTCGTATCGTAATCCAGCGCTGCGACAGCAGCCTTCTGGAAAGGCGTAGGCGCACAGACAAAGGTATATTGCTGTATCTTGGTCATCTCTTCGAGAACGTTTTTAAGAGACTCGCTTGCTGCAACATAGCCTAATCGCCAGCCGGTCATTGCATAGGACTTGCTGAAACCCCGCAGCACAAGGGTATTCTCGTTGTAATCGGCTATGCTTGGGCACTCGCCGTCGTAGCAGAATCTCTCATATATCTCATCAGTAAGAATGAGTATGTTTTTTTCCGCTGCAATTTTAGCTAATGTCTTTATCTGTTGCTCCGAATATACTGCGCCCGTCGGATTACAGGGCGAATTGAGTATAATCATCTTGGTTTTATTAGTTATCGCATCGGCTATTTTCTCGACCGGCAGCTCAAAATCGGGGTAACTATCGACAAAGACGCATTTGCCCCCCAACATATTGACCACGTGCTTGTAAATCACAAAGTATGGGTCGGGTATAATCACTTCGTCATCGGGATTTATAAGCGCCAAAAACGCTAACAGCAGCCCCCCGCTTACGCCGCTGCTTATCAATATTGCCGGCTCCGACCAGCCGAACTCTTCCTTTACCTCCTCAGCTATTCTTTTTTTCAGGATGGCGTCGCCTGCCGTTTGCGAATATTTATTTTGTCCCGCCTTGATTGCCTTTATCGCTTCTTCTTTTAATGATTCCGGCACATCGAAGTCCGGCTGACCTATCGAAAAATCCACCGGGTCTTCAAGCTCCGCCCCCAGCGCAAAAACCTTCCGAATCCCACTTGCGTCGATTCTACTTGCTCTATTCGCAATAATATCCTTCATTTGCTCTTTTTGCGCAGAAGTAACTTGATATCTTTTTCACATAGAAAGTCTATAGTAATACCTGCTCTGCTGAGAGGTTCTTTCATTACCCACCATTGTGTATCAACAGCTTGTAAGATTGGTGGTTTTTCTGGGTGTGCTAATGCAGCCGCAATGAACTTTTTATCTCTCGGATCGAAATTCATAAGTTCTGGATCAGAGGGAAATTCCACAAAATCTATTTCATCTGAATCCTTAGGGGTAATCTGTATTAATTTGCATTTTTCTGGATTGCTGTAATTTATATAAACCCATTTTAAAAAAGCATCGCCTGGCATTGCCTGCCGATGCCCTCCATACTCAAGGTTTGCCATATATTCTTTGAGAATTCGTTTCCCATCATCCAATACTAATTTGCCCTTGCGTATCAACTCATTCAATCGAACTGCACAAGTGCTTACACACTCGGGCGATGCCTGCTCAGATCTTCCGTTAGCAACGATAGGAACATTGGTGTCAACAACACATTTCATCAATTACCCTTCGCCTGTCGTTCCATCGCTGCAACGGTCTTGGCAGTCAATTCCCCCATTTCGTCACCAAAGAAGTCTGGCGGCCAATTTTTTATATCGCCGTAGAGGTCAACATCTAATTTTTCAGTTATTGATGATGAGTTTTGCATCTTGCAGAAATAAAGTGCCGTTTTATCAACACTGATTTTTTCCTCTGCGATTCGAAGCTGTAATCTTCGGAGAAAATGCTCGCTATGACTTTCGACTATTAACTGTACATTCAAGTTATTTACGACATCAATAAAGGCATCAGCCAGCCACGACTGAGCCGATGGATGGAGGTGAAGTTCAGGCTGTTCAAGTAATAGCGTCGAACCTTTTTTAACATAGTAAGGCAATACTAATACCGGCAGGACCTGGGACAAACCGAAACCAACATCTGTTATTAAAACATCTGGACCACTTTTGGTTTTACGGATTTTGACCTCGTATTCTTTTCTACCTGTAGCAATCTGTTCTACCAAAAATGAATCAATGATACCCATTTCTTTCAGCCAATATGCTATTCTTTCTTCTAATGTCCGTTTCTTTTTATGATATCCAGGGGAAATATATTTCCCTCGATGTCCAGCGGCAAGAATAGCAGCAACGGTAAGCTCGCCTTTTCTACCCACGTCTGGGGGTTCTTCTCCGGCCCAGGTATAAATACGCTTTGGATAATCACGTAATGGACCTATATACGCCATTCGGCGGCTAAATAATCCTTCAAGTTCCAATACAAAATCTGAGAGAAAACCGACATTCTGGTAATAGGTTTTCACCTCATCTGGAAATCCGTAAAACTTTGTTGGTGAAGGAAGTAGCCAAGCCCGACCGGCTTGCTTTCTTTTAGCCTGATAAGGTTTCGAGATTAATTTATACCGAGATTTTTTCCCTGTTGCACCCTGGTTGTCCATACCGAAGGTGTTTCCATCAAAAGAATAGGTAAATTTTCTAACGGTTGGTATGCCGGTTTCCCCTTCGATATCAACCTGAAATGTTAGATTTGTCACCTCAAAAAGATTTTCAACTTTCTTTTCTGGGTCCTTTATTTTTAGTATTTCTTGAAGTTCCCATGAAAGCGATATGTCAAGCTTTAAATTTACGTTATGACAATATATCAAGTCAGAGTATTTACCAAGGTCAACTATGGAAATATCATCACCTGTACGAAGAACAAGTTTTCTATCCGTTGACTCAATAGTCTGCTTTAACAACAGAAGAAGTTGTAAAATACTTGTCTTTCCAGAACTGTTAGTACCGAAGAAGACTGTGAGGGGGGCAAGTCGAAGCTGTCCTGTATCCTCCCACGACTTAAAGTTTTTCACTCGCAATTCTCTAATCATTTTGTTTTGCCTCGCTGTCTCTGGCTTCTATCAGCCGACTATTGAATCTTACAAATTTCTTATTTGAGCCATATAATACTTGCATTTTTCTGAGCCGTCAACGTTGCTATGCACATAGAAAAACAATTTTTCCCCGAAAGAAGCAAATAGCAGGTTTTGCCGTCGTTACTCATCCATCTGGTCGGCAAACAGCTTGTCTTGCGCGGACCGCCGTCTCACTGCTCCGCGCATTACGCGGTAGTTTGTAGAATATGCTGTGCATATTATCTCCTCTGATTTTCAGGCGATGTATGAAGCCACGGTCTTCCATTTGATTTTTCCGTCTTTTGTAACTTCATATTCAAGCAGGAGATACCCGCCGTTATGGCCATCCTCAAAGTACGCAAGTACCCACTTTTTCGTTAATATCCAGATTTGGCCCTCCGAATAGAAATTCATTGTCCCGCCCATACTTCCCTTGTATGGAATAAGCTCTCTGTGCTGCCTCAAATCGGAAATAATATCCTTTACCGGGTATTTCAGCCCCTTT
>JBAQFY010000368.1:0-2215 GCA_049287505.1 Sedimentisphaerales bacterium
GGGCGGATGCTGCCGGTCAGTTAGTCGGATATGGAGAATGGTAAATGGGCTGTTCGATAAGCACACCGCCGTTTTTGATGACGCCGAGAATTTATGCGGGCGAGCAATCGGTAAGATTTCCAAATGGTCTTATTTTAAAACATGGCTATATTGCCTATGGCGGAGCTACCACAACAGTGACTTTCGCAGCGGCTTTTCCAACGGCAATAATCAGTGCTCAAGTTACAGGAATTTTAAATGCTACGAGTAATTTGGTAAACAATGAACGTCTGAAAACACTCTCAATAAATGCATTACAGATATGCGGTGATGGTCTCAATACGGGTTACTATTGGGAGGCCTGGGGTTACTAAATGCAAAAAATACTTATAAATATAGATGACCCGTTGAATGCAGGGGACCGCATCGAGCTGCATTTTAGCTCGATAGGCCTGGCCTGGCTGCAAGCGACACAAATTGCGATTATCGAATGGCAGCTCAAAAATCATGAGCTCTTCGAGATCCTGAGCTGGCAGCTGCCGTCCAACAATACCGTCATCTTTACAGTCGAGGTCAAAAAAACCAATCCCATCCTGGTAACATGTGCAATAATTGCGGGGATTATCGTAGTGGCAGGGGGTGGATTCCTTATGCTTGCGAAGGCCTTTAAGATTGTGGTCGAGGCCCCGGCGGCCCCGATTGTAGCGACAACGGAGCTCATAAAGCAGCCTGTCGGACAACTGCTTGTAATCGGATTGTTGATTTTTTTGGGGTTGAAATTCTTTAAATGAAAAATAACATCGAAAATTTTGAGGAACGCTTAGCCGACCAGGTCCGCAATCGCTGGACGAATTATCAGAAAAAAAGAATCGACCTGACATTGGCCAGAACGAATGAGCAATTTTTTTTGGCAGGTGCTTATCTCTGCGTTGAAGATGTCAGCGACACGGCCGTGACGGCCACTATCCGGCTCAATAAAGATTCAAACGACGAGCTCGATCTGGTGAACGGCGTTGAAATTGAGACCTTGTTCGGCCAGTTTTATATCACAAATGCGGCTCAGCCCGGTGAATGGCTCGATCTTATCATCGGTGCGGACTTTAAGTATAAAAAAAAAGGTGAAGGCGGCGGCGGCTTAATCGGTGATACCTATGTTGACGTATATCGTAGCATAAACCAGAGCATTCCTGCAGGTGTGATTACGCAGGTCGATTTTGACACAAAAATCATCGATATTAAAAACGAGTTTGACCTTACGACTAATCTGTTTACTGCAGTAAGCCCAGGCGATTACTTGTTAATTGTTTGTGCCAAATTAGCTGCAATAGATAATACGAAAAGAGTGGGCATTTATCCTGTATTTAATGGTGTAATTCAGGAAGAAATAAATTTTATGGCTAGTGCCACAAGTAGCATAGGAGCGGCTGGCAGTTTGATTTGTACATTAGCAGCCGGTAACACGCTCGAATTGGAGGTTTGGCATAATTGCACTAGTGCAAAGAATTTATTGGGTGGCTTAGGTAGAAACAGATTACAGGTTTACCGGTTAAAATGATTAGAGGAAGTGACAATGGCAAAAAAACGAAGACGCAAAAAGAAAAAGTGGGGCAGAATAGGTCCGCCGCATAGTGCGAAACGCCGGCAGCATCTAAAGCGCATCGCCAAAAAAGCCGGCAGGAAACGCAAAAGTAAAAAAGCAAGGCGAAGAAAAAGACATAAGCGGCCGGGCAATCCTTACCCTGCGGCCTGCGGATATCCAGAGGACTAAATGACAAGGTCGAACTTAGGCAATGTTTATCGTTCCAAACGCTGGGCCGAGCGGTGGGCCAGGGGCCGGCCGATTCGCAAGGTCCCGGGCGGCTGGATGATATGCAGGGGACGCCGGCGAAAAGCCCGCAAGGGACAAAAGTATAAGTCAAGGAAAAAAAGAAAGTCGAAAAGATATGTGCTTTAGCATTCGTGCGCTTGGGATCGTCGATTGTAGGCAGTCCTCGCAAACGAATTTTTTGACAAAAAGACAAAAAGAGGTGATTTATGAAAAAGTTTGCATTTTTAAGTTTTTTGATTTTGTTCGCAATGACATTGCCGGCTTGCGACGAAGTGAGTCTGCAAAAAATCGATAAGACGGTCCAGGATGTAAACAATATCGCTGGCGGGGCCCGGGACATTATCGAATCGCCGGCCGGTCAAATGATACCTCCGAACGTAAAGGTCTGGGGACTCCTCGGCGTACAGC
>JBAQFY010000369.1:0-14797 GCA_049287505.1 Sedimentisphaerales bacterium
TGTCTGCCCAATCCCATTTCCCTTCTTTTTCTATTAGCTTTTCGAGAGCTTCAATGCTCTTGGGAGCCACTTCTAAGCTGCTTTTTACGATATTGTAGCGTTGTCTTTGCTCAGCTAAGGTCAGAGCAAAGTTGGAAGAACCAAATGCTTCTTGGAAACGTGAAACAGCGGGATTGGGGTCAAGGTCTCGTAACTGGCCTATATTACGACTTGATTTTGTGAATGCTTCCTCCATCCGGCCAATGGCTCCAACAACCTCATAGACGACATTGGAGATGGGCTTTGCCGCGTTAAGCTGTTCATTTGCCTGCGAATACATTTCATAGCGGATTGCGTATAAACGCCTGCTCATCTGGTCGCGAGGAACCCAGGCGTAAAGCTTTTTATCAAACTGGTCAAGTTCTTGCGCAAACTCGCCCTTGCTCAGGCTATTTCTCATCCCTTCAAGAGCACCCTCAAGCTCGCCCCTTATATTACCAAGGAATAAGTTCTCCGTCTCATTGACGTCCTTCAATTCGCTAAGAAGGAAATCGTAATTTTCGCTGACATTTTGTAGGGCACGCCTTGTCTGTTCGGTCCACAGAGCTACAAGTGATTGTGGATTTTTGAGGGTACTAATATAATTATCAATATTTTCCTTAGCTCTTTTGAGATTCTCGAAGCTGTCGTTCCAGTTACCGGTAAATTTATTCAATTGTTCAACTGTGTAGTGATTGTCTGATTTGGGGACAAAGTCAGCACCAAGAGCTAAAATACGGGCTTCAGCAGTATTGAATTGTTCAAGAGCATCTTTGAGGTTCCTTATAGTCTGGACTTGGGCGTAGTCTCGATTTTGTGCTCCCAGGCGGTTCGGATCAGTCCAATATTCGTTGAAAAGTTTTATACCATGTTTTATTGCGATTTCGAGGTATTTAGAATTAGGGTCTGTTTTCTGAAATACAGGAGGCCAAGCTCTCAGCCTCATGGCTTCACGCTTACTCTCACCGCTATCGTTAATCCGAGCATATATCATTCCGAGCGGCCGATGTAGTTCGGTCTTGTCATCATTGTACCTTTGAATCTGGTTAGGGTCGTGCTTAAAAACATATCCAAACAGGGGGTCCAGGAAAGTTTGAGCAGAATACTCACCTTCTTTATTCAAGGGTTTAGCCGCTTTGACCCGAATTAATTGACGCAAGGCGCCGGTCTCAACATCTTGAAGTGTCCAGCTACCATTTTCTTGTGTCTCCATTATGTTCCTAACAGCATCCAGGAACGGGTATAGAACAGCTTCCTCATAAACAATACCCTCGGCCTTGCTCAGTCTTTCTGCTTCAACACCCTTTAGAAACTTAGCTGCTGGAGCAAAAATCCAGGGTATTTTCCATCGGACTACTGAGTCGGCAAGCTGTGCTGGAAAGTTAAATCTTGTAACGTTCCCTCCAGATACCCCCGCTTTGCCGATATATCTATAACTATCTTCCCCATCGCTCTTTAGCACTTGTAGTTCATTCGGGTTTCCTTGAGAGATTTTAGAGATTAAGTTCGCTGAGGTTGTCAAATAACCGTTCATCTCGCCGATGGACCTGCGAAACAAAATAGCTGTGTAGATAGTGAAGAAGAGAAGTAGAATCACACTGGCGGCGGCTGAAAATAAAACTGTGGCTTTTCGTCGCGTATGTAACTTTTTCGCGTTCGTTGCATGTGTAACGAGCCCCTTCTCCCGGAAAACCTTTTTCATAAAAAGGTCCCTGAGAAAATACGCCCTGTCGCGTTCCCATACTCGTCCATCTGGAAGAGAATCAACCGGCACTCCGATTGATTCGGCGAGGTCTTCATCCAAAGCTGAGCCTTCTCGCATTGAAGAGGTGAAATAGATACCACGGAAGAAAAGCGGCTTGCAAGACCACTGACTGCCGACACTGAAGACCAATTCGAGGTATCGAGCCATTCGCGGAGCGATTTTAGTAAGACTTTGAGGGAACGCATATAACGTGTCTGTCTGGCGCATCTTCTCGGTTCCAGGTTCATTGGACCCGGATATTATATCCTGCAATAATGCAAGTCTGCGCCGGAAAAGACGGCCTTGAATTGTTTTCAGGTGCTGGTCAATAAAACCAGGATTATATGGTTCATCGAGCGGGGCCGGATTGGACCAGCCCAATATCTGGTGCTGAAGTTGTGGGTCTTCCAGGTTATCAAAGAAATCACGGAATCCATTGATGAGGTCGCTTTTAGTAATGACCACAAAAACTGGAAACCGGACATCCAGAGAGCGCTGGATAATATCAAACTGCTTGGCAATCTTGGAGGCTTTTTGCTCAATTTCATCAGCAGTATCTTTAATAAGGCTGTCAGAAGGAATTACTAAAAATACGCCGTTGATAGGGCAGCGCGGACGAGATTTCTTCAGCAGCGTTAGGAACTCTTTCCATTCACTTGAGCCTCCTGTTTCTACCTCTTCGAACATCAAGCGGCCGGCCGTATCAAGAATGACAGCGTGGTCGGTGAACCACCAGTTCATGTTGAGCGTACCACCGGCACCTTGAAACTGGTCCTGGAGGCCCGGGGGAAAGCCGATATTACAATGACGTATAGCTTCGGTCTTTCCTGAGCCTGGTTCACCTGCAATTATATACCATGGAAAGTCGTAGAGATTCTTGCCGGCGGCGCGGAACTTCTCGATACCATTTTCGAATTTTTTCCGCAAATCATCCACGCGGGCCATGTGTGCAGCTTCGCTGATTCCCTGTGGTGTTGTCGCAGCACTATCAACAATGCCGCGTTCCATTGGGGCGGCCTTGCGTTTCTTCTGCCATTTTAGTAGATACCGGTATAGCAAAAGAAGCAAGACTACGACGGCAATGCCGACAAGCACGACCCAGAGCACCCGTGGGGGAAGAATATACCATATTGCTGTCATAATACCGCCGCCGGATACTACCATTAGTCCGACCTTGAGGGGCATCGGAAGGTTCATAAAGCTTGAAATTTTTGGATTCATATTAGTAATCACACAAATTTTGGTCTATTTGATATTGTTATATGTCACTCAGTGACATACGCCGACTTTTCATGTTTAATGATAGTATCAAGTGAATTTTCCACATCTTGTAACGTCCAATATAGCAAGCAAAAATAAGCTATGCTCCAAACGATAATAAGACCTATTAAGGTGATTCCAATACCTACTAACTTTGTACTTGGCGGCTCAACGAAATCTCTATCATCCACATTTTCATAGGCCTCCGGACAAATGTAAGACTTTTCATCGGCATCCATCATTTTAGAAATGCGAGCGGAAATTTTCGACATTAACCTCTGAATGTTTTCGGGTTGTCCGGTATAAACGCCTGTAAACCCCAAACCTATACAGGTGTAAAATATAACTAATCTTTCAGTTGCGGCGTCACTCGGATCCGCAAGGTTTTCGTCCAGCAGGTCGAAAAATTTCTCGTCTCCGGCTAACTCATTTCTTTCACGACCCAGCTCGTACCAATCGTAGGCAAAAGTCAGTTTGCTCTCTTTAATCATAAAGTCAACGAAGAAAAGCAAAGGCAATTGAATCTTCTCGTACTGACCGGTTAATCCTGCATTAGTTGAAGCTTCTGTTCTCATCTCGTCGAATATTTTCTTAAATTCATTGCGTACTTGGTCCATTTCCAGAGTACAACCTGTGCGTGATAACCGATTGAGCCGACATACATATTGGAAAAGCGGCTCACATAATTCAAGCAGTGTCATTTGTTATGCCTCCGTATCCGGAACAGTCATATATAGTGTGACATCAAAGTCGGAAGATTCAATTCCAGGCCATCGCACAGCGATAGCCTTTTCTTGTTGTATCCTCTCCCAAAGCCGCGCACTTTCACTCCGCATCACCCGAAAATAATGAAGTCCTACCTGGGCCGGAAGTTCAACGGGAGGATACAATTCCTGGGCAAGCTGCACACCGAAAATTCGCTGATTTGCAAGACTCTGCGGCATAAGTTTAAATTTATCTCGGTCCATGACCAATTTTGCCAGCTCCGAAGGGTCGCGTTTTGTCTTGATAGCAAGAAAATACTCATTCGGCAAGGATAATGCTTCGTCACTGAGAACTGCCACCAGGATTTTTTGCTCTGTGTCCATCGTAAAGGGAACTTTAAGAAATCTCGCCTGAACTACGCCCTTGAGCAGCGCCCGAATCCTGGTAGTAACCTCGTTGAAGGCAATTGCCGGGTTGTCATGGTCGTATTCAGGAACCTCGAACTGGTCCCTGTCAGGACGCAAAGCAGCAAGTTCAGCAAGCAGTTGTCTAAGCTCTATATACATTCCGAATGGTGTAACACCGCTGGGGGCATGGATAAGAGAGCTAAGGCTGGCGCTGAACCGATTGAGCGTTCTGAGACGGAGCATTTGCTCGAATTGAATACCGCGTATGTTTTCAATGCTAAAGCCGCCGCGGTTAATTTGGACTACCAATTCATTCCGGCTGGCCATAACCTGGTTAGTTATATCTCGAAGCAGCTCGCTCAATACGGGTGAGCCGCTAATGATAAGACATGGGGGAATGTATGCCGAGTCTCTACGAGGCAAACCGATATCCTCACCCGCAGCGTGGACAATCCGCAGCAACGGTAATACTTCGAGGTCTGAGCGGTCATCAGTGCCAAGCAAAAGCCTGGCGTTTATCTGGCGAACAAGGATTGGCTGTGGATTTTCACCCGTGTTTTCATCGGGTCTTTCGACCTCAACTACACGATATGTGTGCTTGGTACGCCAGTCTTCACTGCCTTTTTCAATAACATTACCTCGAGAAGGGTACCACACCGGCACACCAAGACTGATGCTTAATGGACCGCTGCTCGATGCGAATGCTTCTTTTATGTCAAGCGATGGAAGATGAGCATTATCAGGGACGTTCACTTCAAGCCCGCTGGGCATTATAGCCCGGAGCCGGTCGAATGAAACTCGCATATTTTCCAGCTGGTCGTCAGAAACTTTTGCCTCTATCACACCATATGGATAGCTCCAACACAGACGGCGTTCCCTTGTGAAGTTCTCGAGGATATGCCTTTGCATGGACTGGAGATGGTGAGGCTGAAGGAAGAGACCTTCGCACCAATGAATTTGGCCTTTTATCGTCATAACGTACTACCCCATACTAAGGTCACCGGCTCGTTCTTTTCACTAAAGACTCCACGTAGTCAACGATGGCCTTTCTTATCTCTGTCTCGATGGTGTCTTCGGTTAATGTATCCGCCAGCTCGACATATTTTCGCCAGCATTTTACTTCGTGACTAACAAGAACACTTTTATGCTCCATTCGGACCAAGGCTGAAATCTCGGAAGGAGAAAATTTGGCGAGATGACTTTTGGCGAACTGGCCACCAACCCGACCAACGGCTGTGGTAATAGCTGCAACAAGTCGTTGCAATTCTTTAAGGTCACTATCAACATGCTCACGAGACTCCTGAGAGTCATTGTGCATGAATTGTCCTATGGTGTTTTTCATATTGCCGCGCGGAGAAATGTTTGACCGAGGTGATAATTTTCGCCATGTGTTCCAGACCAAAGGCTCAAGCTTGTAAATGAAATCAATAAGTAAGATAATCAGTTCAGTAAGGCGGTTGGTATCGATGCCCGGCATATCATCAAGCTGAAGCTTAGCCTTCAGTTTTTGAATTGATTCATCAGAATAATCCTGTCGGATTTGTGGCTCTAATTCTCCTTCCCGCAGGCTTTTGATGACGTTTTTTTTCTGGTCGTTAGAAAGTGTCGGGGCGATTTCGAGAAGGCTGCGGATAAGAAAATCGGGGTCCCTAAGCTTGCCGACCTCCATTGTGGAGCTGCCCTTAGCCCCCCGTTCTTCCAATGTCGGCTGAGTAATAACGTTCAAGGTGGGAAATCTTGCCATCAATCTTTCCAGGAATTCGTTCCGCTCATCGGGCAGGACCATTTTCAACGCCCGTTCAACCTCCTCGCAGAGGTACTCAGCTCTGGTTTGGTCGCTCTCGTCTGCGAAATCCACCTGTATCAGACGAAGACGATTTGTCGTCTCGTGAATGAGATTTTCCAGCTTTTTATTGTTCTTCGCAGACACAGTTTTTCAGTCCTCTCGGAACAGGGTATTGGTATCTAAATCAAAACTATTATCTCCGGTTTTTTCGCGTTGTCAACAATAATTGTAAGTGCAAATTTAGTTCTTGGTGGAACACTACATTTATGGAAATATGTTAGGCGACCAAATTTCTTAGCACAAGATTATCCGCATCCTTTTCAAACTTTTTACTCCTGAGCCATGTTGACCATCCCAATTGGCCCATTTTCCCCAAACAAATACTTGGAACTTCTATAGCACTTAATATCAACTGAAGCTCCCAGCTCAATTCATCCCCGATGTAATTCTTGACCCATGCGATAAGCCGTCGAATACTATCGCCTCCCGGTAACATACGCTGATATTCAGAAAAATGCATCGGCCCAAACCTAATCCTGAATTTTTGCTGACACTCCCAAAAATGGGACCCTATAATCAATGTGGTTCCCAATTTCCCGTTTTCTGCAGATTCCCCTAATCGGCAGCAATGCTCTTGTGGAATATCGATCCACTGTCCAACAAACTGTTCTGTATGTACCGTTATTCCAAAGTAGTCTTGAAGAATCTCTCGCAAGCCTTCGGCGTTCTTGGTCTCGCAAACAAGACGCCCTGAATAGTGAAGTTTCCCGACGTCAGGGACGGCATCTCTGTTACGAAATGAATCTTCTCCTATTCCAAATAGACTCCCGATGTAAACTGCGAACGGGTCCTTTTCTCTGCGGTCATGGCTCACACTTTGCTGGTTACATGCCCATGCGCGATAGAAAAGAGATATCATTCGATGATTAAAAACATTAAGAAAGCTTGCAAGTGTTTTGTCTTTATGGTTGTGTAATCGGTCGTGGACATATTCAGTTATAGGCAGAGGCAGAGGCCCGTTGGTACCGAGAAGTCCGAAAAAATTAACGACCATCCGGCTGGGGTATTCGTCTGTAGCTTCGGAATAGGCATCGATGGCTGAAGGCGCAAACGCTAAAGACACGTTTTGGTAGAATCTCACGGGGTCATACTGAGGTCGCTGTGAATGTCCGATCCGCGGTAGATCCTTGTAGGCACACTCCAGCCGTCGCACCGCTTGGAAAAAGTCGAAACTATAGGGTTTGTCCCGTAATGCTTGCGTCAAAGAATGGGACGCAACCCGTCTCTCATTGTCCATCGCATAATCTCTCCACGTTCAAGTGTGTTTACTACGGTTTCGGTAAAAGAATTTATCGAAACATATTTGGCGAAAAATTGTTCAAGAACAGCGCCGAGCAGGAAAACTCCAATTCCCTCGAAGGCTGCTTCTTCGAGAGTTACTCTTATCTCCAATCCGCGTGCAAACGCCATTGAGCCCGATGTTGTGATTCTGCGAGTGATTGGTTTGCAGCTTATCGATTTGATGCCGTCGATTTGCCTGTGAGTTTGCAGGTCACCGGTGTCACTATATAATCGCAGAAGGTCGCGGAGTGCTGACGCACCTTCACGGTCGTCAATATCGGTAAGCGAAAGATAGTTTAGTGACAGGTGGTTGATAATGCGCCACGCAATTTCCCCCTCGGCGTGAGAAGGTTTTGGCAAGGTGGGAGCCCCAAGGCAGCGAATTGATGTGCAAGGCGCCGTCTTGTCCATAGTAAAGTCGTAGCTTCCCAGTCCAATTGGCATATGGAGGGGCAGGTCACGGTTTGTACACAGGGCCTCCACGCCTAACTGCTTTAAATCGGTACTATACGGTGCTGCGCTTGAATCAACAAGAGATATGTAAAGTTCGCTGCCTGCATAACTTCTCGATCTTCGACCTTGCAGCCTAGTATCCTGTGACTGTAGCCTTGGAACCCGGTTCGTAACATAATAGGCGCCTGTACCGCTGTCTGCTAAATCTTTCGCCTGATAAAAGGGAAGAAACTCCTGTAGCTCATCTGACCTGGCCCCATAGCCGATTACCTTTGAAATTTTGTAAACCTCGAAGTCCTGTGCTCTGGTTCGGTCCGGAACAACATGAAATTCAAAGACTTTGTCTGATACCTGTATGCGGTCCAGCCGTTTTTCAAACAGGTTTATTGCCGGCGAACAGAATAATCCGAAATTATCAGCATTAACTGCACCCTCAAGCTCAACATTCGACTCTCGGAACAGGATAATGAGGTCCAATTGATTTTGTTCACAGCTTTGAATTGCGGCACTCAAATCTGTAAGCTCAACGAACAAAAATCTTTGAGGAAATGCAAAGTACTCGTGCAAAAGACGATATCCCTGAAAAGACCGCGCATCGTAAGGTAGAAGTTTTTGTTTATTTTCGAAACCCACACGCCGAATACAAGAAGCATCAATAACCTTTTGCCACTTTAAGGGCTTAGTCGTTGGTTGGGCCACAACCGCCACGGTATTTGCAAAAAACTGCTCGTACAAATGCATTGGTATTTCACCGACTCCCATAAGATAGAAGGTCAGAGAATCAAGTTTCAGCTCGCTAATGCTGAGCCCCGCGGTGGATTGAATCCGGATTTTAACTCCGGCTTTAACATTGGATAGGTTAGGGACTTCAAGTGAGGCCAGCTCGCGTGTATAGTAATTTGCCTCGTTCACCTGAATGGGCCAGAGGGTCACGTCATGTGCAGTACGGTATTCGCATCTGGTTTGTTCCGTTTTGCCCAAAGTGCTGTAAAGCGAAGAGCCGCGGGGGATTAAAAAGCCGTCAGCTAATCCACTCTCATCCAGGTCCGGCTTGAACCGGACAATACACGTAGATGGTGTGGGTGCCAAATAGTGGGGATAGATGGTTTCGAGCAAAGACTGTGTAAACCTCGGAAACTCTGCACTGAGTTTGAGCTGCACTCGTGCAGAAAGAAAAGCAAACCCCTCAAGCAATCGTTCAACAAAAGGGTCCTGGCACGGCTGAAACTCATCCAGTCCACCGAGGCGGCCTGCTATTTTCGGGAACTCCTTTGCAAACTCCGCTCCCATTGCCCGAAGATGCGCAAGTTCGCGATTGTACAGGTCCAGCAGACGTCTATCCACTTGGCTCACCCTTAAAATTGAGGTGACCGGTTTCCAAATCTACTTCTGTCTTAAGAAAAAGATGGTCAGGCAACGGTTGTGCCCACAGCTCGCCCTCTATTTCGAACGAGATGGTACGGACGTTATTTGTATCCAGTGGAGAGATAATACGAACAGACAGTTGTTTATGCATAATTCGCGTCTCAAAACATAGAATAGCTTGCTTCACCTGCGCTTCAAACTCAGCCGGGCTGATAGCTGAAATAGATGCACCGCACACGTCGGGTATGCCGTAGTTGAGCACAGACCGTGCTGCTTCACTAAACTCGTATATGTTATCGCGAAACGGATGGCTCTTCGAGTTCAATATCATCTCCAAGTCGCGAAGTACTGCCCTTTTGTATCTTCGTAATGATACTACGCGTTGGTCGCGGCTTTCCTTTCCCACCTCCGGTTCATCATCAGTGAGGCGGTCAAGCAGGCATGGTTGCAGACGATCCATTGGTGTAAGTTCAGCCATTGTTCGTCTCACCACCTTGTCGGTCTGTTTCTGGGTGTTCCAAATCTATTTGTCGTATCTGTAGCAGCGAAAATTCATCCTTGTCCGTAGCAAACATGCGCTGTCCCAGGCCGAGGTACAGACCGCCTGGTTTTTCAATCCATTCGGTCTTGCGCGAGAGTAGAATAGGGTTGTCTTCGCTGGCTTCCGAACCCGAATAACGTGTTGGTATCAGGCCGGTTGTTTCACCACTATTAAGCCATGTGAAGTGGGTGGGAAGCCAGACTACATCGCGCAAATCGGCTGGTGGTTCAATCTGGATTCTTTTTATGGCCGTGAACGGCACCCAGTAGTATTTGCCATCAAAAATGGCCTCGAGTATTGGGCCAAGCCTGGAATCGGCGTCTGAAATCCATTGAAATTGTTGATTATCAATAGAACCCGCGGTGGCAGGTGCCGTGTCGAATGCTCGCTCTCGGAGTTTCTGCGACGCCCGGTATTTTCCTTCCGCAGCCATTTGGTTGGCCTGTACCAGCCAACCAATCCATTCAGCCGGCTCGCCGAAAACGAGCGGTGAGCGTTTGCCGGCAAATATCTCAGCCCGCAACGCCTCGCAATTGAGCGCCGCTCGGCATACCTGAGCCATAAGCAAATTCATGGGGTCGAGTTCCGCCGATACGTTTAGCTGGGTCAGAGCTCGCTCCCAATCTCCCAGAACAGACAACAACTGGAAAAGGAAAACTCGAAGCTTGGCATTGGCAGGATTGGAGCGTATCTGGTCTTCCAGAACAGCAAGCGCCTCTGTAAGCTGGCCAGCTTGCAATAATTCTTCTGCTTGCATGGCAATAAACCTCCGTCTCTGGGCCGAACTCATCCTCCTTCTTGGTACTATCTAAGAGAACGAGCCAGTGACCAATCGTCAGCCTTCAATTCGGCGGTATTAACCACCCTTGTTCGCAGTCAAGTCCCAAAAAGTTACAACGTCGCCCTTCGGCTTGCCGGTCTTATGGTCCGTTTCAGTGTAGGTCCATTCGATTTTGCCGTAGTTGAAACTCACTTCTTCAAGAGGTAAAGCTTCACCGCCTTGAGCGGAACCACCAGGACGAGCAGACGAAATAATAATATCGCTCATTTTGTATTCCATGTACTTCTGCTTATCACCTGTGGCACGGCACAGCTCCATCTTTACTTCCTTTATATGTGTGCCATTGCAGCAAAACAGTGCCAGCTTCGGTGAGGCTTTGTCGAGCGTCTTCACGACCGAAAAGTCCTGGTGGTCGCAGCGCTCGGCGCTGCGGCCGCCGCCGCTGCTGGCTGCTCCTGATGACGTTTGTGAAACGCCATGACTGTACGACAGCAGCTCAATCCATTCTTTGTGCTTGTCGTCGGTGCTCTCACCTGGCACTCCGTCAATCTTTAAAAAACAATCAAAAGCCATCTTGTCAACTCCTTACAAAACTATACTGTGTAAATCTCTTGGTTCTAATTCTCAACTCAACTGCCTAAAACGTCTTAGGCACATTTTATCCATATAGTATCAACCTATCAACCTCCACTCTTAGCCGAAGGCAGCTTGGATACCAATCTCAGCGAAACAGATAATCCCTCGAGCTGGTAGTGAGGTCTAAGGTAAAATTTGGCGGAGTAATAACCAGGGTCTCCTTCGATTTCATCGACCACAACTTCCGCCGCTGCCAGAGGATACTTCGCTTTGACTTCTTCAGAGGCATTAGGGTCGCTGGTGACGTATTGCGTGATCCATTTGTTGAGCCAGGTTGCCATATCATCGCGTTCTTTGAAAGACCCGATTTTATCCCTTACGATGCACTTGAGGTAATGTGCAAACCGGCAAGTTGCGAACAGATACGGCAATCTTGCTGCAAGATTTGCATTTGCGGATGCGTCAGGGTCGTCATATTCGGCCGGCTTTTGCAGCGACTGTGCTCCAATAAATGCCGCATAATCTTCGTTCTTCCAGTGTGATAATGGCATCAGGCCATTCTTGGCCAACTCCGCTTCCCGTCTGTCGGTGATACCAATCTCGGTTGGGCACTTCATATCCACTCCACCATCATCGGTGGGGAAAGTATGGCAGGGAAGCCCTTCGACTATTCCGCCGCTCTCAACTCCACGGATACTTGCACACCACCCAAACTGCTTAAAGGACCTGTTAATATTCACGCCCATTGCGTAGGCTGAGTTTGTCCAAAGATATTTTGAGTGCTCGCCTCCGGCGGTCTCCTCTTCAAAATCAAAGTCTTCGAGAGGATTCGTTTTGGCGCCGTAAGGTATCCTGCCGAGAAATCGCGGCATTGTTAAGCCGATGTACCTGGAATCTTCGGACTCGCGCAGAGACCGCCATGGGGCATAGTCCGCAGTTTGGAAAATTTTCGTCAGGTCGCGTGGATTGCTGAGCTCCTGCCAGGAATCCATATTCATCAAGGTAGGAGTAGCCGCGCTTATAAACGGTGCGTGGGCCGCAGCGGCAATCTGGGCCATCCCATTAAGTATTTCAACGTCCGGCGGACTGTGATCAAAATAATAGTCACCGATGAGACAGCCGTATGGTTCGCCGCCCGGTGAACCGAACTCTTCTTCGTATAGCTTCTTGAAAAGCGGGCTTTGGTCCCAGGCTGTACCTTTGTACTTCTTGATGGTCTTTGCCAAATCTTTCTTGGGGAGGTTCAGCACACGTATCTTCAGCGTTTCGTCTGTTTCTGTGTTATTTACGAGATGATGCATGCCTCGCCAGCTACCCTCGAGTGCTTGAAAGTCCTCGTGATGCATGATTAAATTAATCTGCTCGGAGAGCTTCCTGTCTATCTCAGCAATAATCGCTTCGATTGACCTGACCGCATCTTCGGAAATGAGCTCTGTTTCTGCCAGGGCTTGTTCGGCTAAGGTTCGCACTGCCGAACTGATGGCCTCTTTTGCGTGGTCGGACTTCGGTTTAAACTCCTTCTTAAGGAGTAAATCGAACTCACTTGGTTCTATCACCACAGCTTCTGGAGCCCGCGCTTGTTCTTTTTCTTTCTCATTAGCCATTGGACTGTTCCTCCTTAGCAGTGTCAGTAGGTTCAGCTTCTTGTTTTGGTGCAGAAGTCAGGGCACTTAGCAAGGCTTTGTCTTTAAGGACTCTCGCCATTAGCTCTTCGGCACCACTTTTACCATCCATGTACGATAAGAGGTTTGACAGTTCCGTCCGGGCCTTCAACAGCTTGTTTAAGGCATCAACTTTACGCGCCACCGCCGCCGGGGAGAAATCTTCCATACTTTCAAAGCTGATATCGACGCTCAGATTGCCTTCGCCCGTCAGTGTGTTCGGTACTTGAAAAGCAACTCTGGGTTTCATTGCCTTTAGTCGTTCGTCGAAATTATCGACGTCAATCTCAAGGAGCTTTCGGTCTGCAACGCCAGGCAAGCTCTCAGCCGGCTTGCCGGATAAATCGGCCATCACACCCATCACGAAAGGCAAGTTGATTTTTTTCTCGGCACCGTATAGCTCTAAATCATACTCTATCTGCACACGGGGGGCTCGGTTACGAGCTATAAATTTTTGACTACTCTTCTTTTTTGCCATGCTTACTCCTTTCTCAACAAGAAATACTTATCGCCGAAACCATCGGCAATCTAAAACCTACAAAATATAGTTTACTAACCCGACTGACCAGTACCAGAATCACTACTGCTAACTCCGCCAATCATTTCAACTTGGTTCAATCCGTCTGGGCAAAAATCCTTAACCACTTCCAGAAAGCTTTTCGAGACTAATCTTTGTGCTCTGCGCAAAAGCAGGGGGACCGGACTTGAGGGTTCGTGACGGTCGAAATACTGGCAGACTTTATCGAGAGCCAAAAGGGCTTCCTGGGCAGATTGAATATCACCCGAAAGTGATATTGCGCCTTTCTCTTTTACACTGCCAGTTGCTACAGCACCCTCATCGACAGCTACACCGTGCCCCCGCTTTGCCAGATATTCCTGGACACGTTTTTGGATATTTCCAAGAACTCCTCGGGAACCACTAACGTCCGGAGTCTGGCCTTGAGAAGCGCGTTCGGAAAACACACTCATTATAGCGGCGATATGTTCAATGGCTTCTTGAGTGGCTTGGGATGTTACCAGGAGCTCGTCCGTTGCGGTGTCCTGAAAAGCCGCATCAATTACCGACATATCAGGAGCTTTTGCTCTCTGGTCTTCTGGAATTGCAATCTCCCCTTTTGCTATCTGGATGTCTCTAAGGCTAAACTTGCCCATCTGAACTGAATTACACAAAGGCACTTCTGCCAGCCGCTGTTTGAATTTCATAGGGTCATGTGCACTAACCGAAGTCGGAGACAGTGATTGCAGAATGTTAATCCGCTCAAGCGGGTCGTAGTCATCGTCCGGGTCAAGCTGGGGGTAAAGATGGTCCCAGAAACGTTCCAGCAGTCCGTGGAGCACAGACAAGCCATCGCGCAGGCCGTGGATCCCTTCCAGCTTAAGAAGGGAAATAGTAAGGTATATTGCAATCCTAAGGTCTTTCGAGCGTTTTAGCAGCTCGGAGCTTTTTTCGCAAACCTCCCGCCAGTTCGGCTCTTCCGCGGCTTCCTCCACGCCCGCCACGACTCCGCCTGCTGCTTTCGGCCTCAGCATATCTTCGAGAGCCAGGAAAGAAGCGTCATAGGAAAGGTCTTCTCCGCAAGGAGCTTCGGCGCTCACTTCAGAAAGAAAACTTTCGATATTAATCGCCATGGTATATCCCGCTAAATCAATATATTAAAGAACCCGCTTTTGGCCTAAAGTAACATTGCAGCCGTATTTTCAGCAAAGGACCAAAAAGCAAAGAATACCCTAAATAATCACAAGCAAAATCACTCGTAAACATCAATTGCGTAGATTGTGCTTCACGTACTTTTCTGAAAGCTTCGGATTCTGTCTCTCCACTCAACGCCTGTTCTCAGACTACTCCGAGGAGGACTTGCTTCTTCCAGAGTAGATTGCATCGACCCGGCATTCAGGAAAGTTTCTCTAACAATTTCAAAAATTCTACTATGACCGAGACAGAGTGTCAAACTTTTTTCTATTTTTTCAGAAAAATATATAACTTTTTGCTAAATAACGTTTTACGGTTCTCATTAGAGAGACGTAGGTTAGTCTTAGAGCCTATCCAAATAACCCGCTCTATTGCGGCCGGCTGCAAAGCCCGATGCCTGCGTTGTCAGCCAAAAATGTTCTCAACGTGGAGAAAACCACGCCTCCGAGCATTTTTGGCCTGCCGCCTT
>JBAQFY010000370.1:0-6172 GCA_049287505.1 Sedimentisphaerales bacterium
ACGTGAGCTCAGCGACAGTATCGACGGCAACTGTGACGGATGCGAACGAGTATGCAGCCTCTCTTGATTACAATACGACGTACTACTGGCGCATTGATGAGGTTAGTAGCCTCGACCCAAATAGCCCGGTGAAGGGCGGGGTATGGAGCTTCACAACCGCCAACTTTATTGTCGTAGACGATTTTGATGACTACAACGACTACGAGCCCTACACTGCATATTTAACGTGGATAGATGGATGGGGCGACCCGACAAACGGCTCCACGACAGGTTATCCTAATCCGATTTTTGGTATCGGCGAGCATTACATGGAGACCACAATTGTTCACGGCGGTGGGCAGTCCATACCGGTGTTCTACGACAACAGTGCAGGGCTCTCTGAGGTAAGCAGGACCTTGAATGCTGACTGGACCCAGGATGACGTTGTCGCATTGACGCTGTTCTACTATGGCGATGCTGGTAATGCAATTGAACCGATGTATGTTGCTCTCAATGGCAGCGCGGTGGTCACTAACGATAATCCTAAAGCAGTGTTGACTAATGATTGGATACAATGGAATATTCCCCTGCAGGAATTTACGGACCAGGGCGTGAACCTTGCCAATGTCAATACGTTGTCCATCGGTTTGGGCAACAAGGCCAATCCTCAAGCCGGTGGCGGTACCGGCCATGTGTTCTTCGACGATGTTCGTCTGTATCGGTCGCTACCGGAAGAGCCCGAACCTGGGCCGGAACCGCTTGATCCCGGCACCAATAATCTGGTGGCTTATTACGCTTTTGAGAATAATACTCAGGACGGTTCCGGCCACGGTTACAACGCTACTACGTCCGGCAATCCACAGTATGTTTCAGGGCCGACCGGCTACGGGATGGCGCTGGAGTTTGACGGCACTGGTGACTATGTTAGATTGCCGATAGGTTCGGCCATTGCTGCGATGAACGACATCACTGTATCGACGTGGGCCAATTTCTCCAACCTTGGCGGTGCCTGGCAGCGTCTCTGGGACTTCGGTAGCAGCGACCAGGTCTATATGTTCGTTACGCCCCGCATGGGTACCGCTGGAGAATTTCGGTTTGCCATCACGGCCGCCGGTAATGTAACGGAGACGAATATCACTGTACCGGCAACGCTTCCATCCGGCTGGCATCATGTAGCTGCTATGATAGACAGCTCAAGTATGACCATGAAGCTTTACCAGGATGGCAAGCTCGTTGCAGAAGGCCCCACACCGCTGCTGCCATCGGACCTTGGTGAGACTACTGAGAACTATCTGGGCAGGTCACAATTTGCTGCGGATGCCTACTATGTTGGCTCTCTGGATGAATTCCGCATCTACAATCGGGCACTGTCTGAGGGTGAAGTTCTTTACCTTGCTGGTAAGTAACATCGCCGTTCTCGATTTAAGGAGACTTGAATCAGGACAGCACTGTTGTTATAAAGGACTACGTCCAAGTCGAGTGGCTTGATGAGTGGTTTTTATTGATTTGCGATCGAGATAGGTATAAAATTGGTGTATTATGCGTCAGAAATCTTTTTAAATAAATGATGGGGTGTAATCATGAACAAAAGGCAAGGTTTCACGTTAATAGAACTTTTGGTGGTGATTGCCATTATCGCGCTGTTGATGGGCATTCTGATGCCGGCACTGCGAATGGTCAGAGAACAAGCCAGACGACAATCATGCACATCACGTATTCGTCAGCAATTGCTTGCTATTATTATGTATGCAGGTGAAAACGACTCGAAGCTGCCATTGCCTCAGATAGGTGGAAACTGGCTGCAGGACGTTGCGGTCAATACGGTGCACTTCATGCTCAAGAGTGGTATGACACGGGAGATGTTCTACTGTCCTTCGAACGCGAACCACCAAAAGTACAATGACTTGTTCTGGACCTATGCCAATAAAACATGGAATCCACAATTAAATAGATTCGAGAATGAGAGTAATTTTATTGTGTCTGGGTATTGCTTCATATGGCAGACCACCAGGAACGACCGGCCGGAGATTGTACGCTATAAAAATGATGATACGCGAAAGATCTGGTTAAAGACAACGCAGGAGAAGCAATCAGGCAATCGAGAGTTGTGTATTGATTCGATAATGGGCGTACCTCAATCCAATGCTAAGTATGGGCGTAATTTCGGCCAGGTTCCGGGTGGTATCTGGGCCGAATCTCAAGTGTACGATCAAACGAGCCACTTGAAGAGCGACGAAGAACCTGCCGGTGGAAACATTGGCTTTTTGGATGGTCATGTGGAGTGGAGGGCGTTCAACCCGGATATTGAAAATGGTGTCGCAGTGCCTCGCTTTGGGAATACTCCGGGTTTCTTCTGGTAGGATTGATCTGTTGAGTGCTATTGGACCCCAGCTTATCCAGAGCAGGATAGGATGTTTTTCCTGTAGAAGAAGGGATATCTAAAACTTACGAATATTGTCACTACAGCGTTATAACTGGTGTTTTTGGTCCAAATCTGAAGATATTCTGATAATCTTACCCTATGAGCGGCCGAACGACAAGAACAGGGTGATTTTAGCAATTAAGTGGACACTGAAGCAGGGAAGGGAGAACCTGACTATGGTACGAATCGCCATTTCAGGATTGTTTTTATCTGCTAAGAAGGCCGGCGTAGTGAACTGAATTAGAATTATGCGGTTGTCGCCGGGTGAAATTTTCTGAGAGCGAAGAGAAAGTGAAAGGACAGAAAAGATGAAACTCACAATGTTCGGGAAATGGCTGTTTGAGAAGGTCGCTGTTGTTACCGTATTACTGCTTGTTGGTTGCGGACTGGCGTATGCTGCAGATACTGCCGTGCAGGAAGAATCGGGGGTAAATAGAATGATTATTTACACCGATAGAGGCACAGAGCGAATCAGCAGGAACATTTACGGTCATTTCTCCGAGCACCTGGGCAGTTGTATATACGGCGGTTTTTGGGTCGGTGAGGATTCTACGATTCCAAATACCCGTGGCATTCGCAATGACGTTGTCGAGGCATTGAAACGAATTAAGATACCGGTTCTTCGCTGGCCGGGCGGTTGCTTTGCCGACGAGTATCACTGGAAAGAAGGTATCGGCCTACGTGAAGAACGTCCCAGTATGGTCAACACGCACTGGGGCATGGTCAGAGAAACCAATGCCTTCGGCACCCATGAGTTTCTGGATTTGTGTGAACAACTTGGATGTGAGGCGTACGTTGCAGGTAACGTTGGCTCCGGTACTGTCGAAGAAATGCAGGATTGGGTCGAGTACATGACGTTCGACGGGGACAGTGAGATGGCTAACCTTCGTCGGATGAATGGTCGTGACAAACCCTGGCGAATAAAGTACTTTGGCGTGGGCAACGAGAACTGGGGTTGTGGTGGGAATATGTCGTCTGAATCTTACGCCGACCTCTACAATCGCTTCCAAACCTATGTGCGCAGCTACTCCGGCAACCGTATTGTCAAAGTTGCATGCGGGCCCGGCAGCGAGAACTACCCGTGGATGACAACCGTTATGGAACGTGCTCGTCGAAACATGGATGCAATTAGTCTTCATCACTATGTCCGGGGAACGGGCGACTGGACCCGAAAGGGTAGTGCGACGAAGTTCGATGAGGCGGAATGGTTTGCACTCATGAAGAACACGCTAACTATCTACCCATTACTGGAGAATAATATCGAGATCATGGACCGGTTCGATCCGCGTGGGCGTATCGGTTTGTTTGTAGATGAGTGGGGTACATGGTGGGACGCCGAACCCGGCACGAATCCAAGCTTCCTATATCAGCAAAACACCATCCGGGATGCACTCTCAGCCGGCATATTTCTCAACGCTTTCAACAAGCACTGTTATCGTGTTCGGATGGCAAACATCGCTCAGACTATCAACGTTTTGCAGGCGATGATATTGACCAAAGGCGAGAAGATGATTGTTACACCGACCTATTATGTATTTGAAATGTACAAGGTTCATCATGACGCCACATTGCTCCCAATTGAGTTGGAGTGCAACGATTATCGATTTGGAAACGACAGTATTCCGGCGTTGAACGTTTCGGCATCAAAAGACGATTCGGGCAGGATTCATATATCGCTCTGCAATCTGGACCCCGGCAATACCGCCGAAGTCCGCTGCGCACTTGAGGGCACCGAGCCCAAGGGAATCTCCGGGCGAGTTTTGACTGCTGAAGCTATGACCGCTCATAATACCTTTGAGAATCCTCAGGTCGTAAAGCCCGCGACTTTTAACAACTTCAAACTCGAAGGCAACATCTTGACGACGACGCTTCCAACAAAGTCGGTAGTGGTTTTAGAAATTGAGTAGACGTAGGGTCCGGGCAGGGTGTGAGAACTCGTATGTGTGCAAATGCGAGTAATAGTGAAGTGTCTAAATATTAGTACGAGCCTACGAAAACGCTACGGCGCCAGCCGTTTCGTCCAATTATTTTATTCAATAGTCATTACTCAGACTCTCATCGCCTGGGTTTGTGTAACCTTATTGCCCTAAAACAGGGGCCTATACCGAATCGACCAGTATAGGCCCCGAAAAGGTACAAATTCATATAGCTCAACTGTAGTTCAGCAGAGCTCAGTCCATAATCAAGAACGGCGATGTTACATACCAGCAAGGAAAAGGACCCCTTCAGCGGACAAGGCTCGGTTGTAGATCCGGACCTCATCAACAGTGCCGGTAAAATACTGCTCTGCTGTTGCATGTCTTCCAAGTTTCAGGGTCCCCGTCTCAGCAACAGGGGGACCGGACGGAGCATCGTTGGTCGTGATTAAGACGCCATCTTTGTACGCTTTGAGCTCTTCTCCATCATACGTCCCAGCCAGGTGATACCATGTATTGGCCTCTAACGTTTCGAAACTCGCAGCATGCCATCCTCCAGCGTTTACGGTAACTGAACCCCGGAAAACTTCGTTGCTGTGGTTCCAGTTAAACTGATAGTTCTTCTCGCGATGAACCGGACCACTCGGTGAATCTCCCGAAGGTGCAGTAGGGCTCCTAACCCAGGCAGATATAGTCCAATCAGCCAAATCTTCCGTGTAACCGGTATCCACGTAGTCATCAACGCCGTCAAATTCTAGCGCCATGACAACAACACCTTCAACAAAGATTGGATCGCCGAACAGAGTACCGTCGTGATCGTTGTCGGAGCTGTCTTGAGTAACACCGCGTGAAGCAGTATCTAAGGGCAAGTGCATCATAAGGCCTTCGGTGCCAGGATCTACCGGTGCCGGTCCTGCCTTTTGAGGACCCGCCGCGTAGTTGGCCTTAATCTCGGCCAGGGAGAGGGCACGGTTGTAGATATTGAACTCATTAATCGAACCGGTCCACAACGGGTCAACAGGATAGACGCCCTTGCCAAGATGGGCAACGGCCTGGCCGATGCCCGCGATTTCATTGCCGGCGGCCAGAGGTGCGCTGCCAATAAGTTCGCCATCAATATAGAAGACAATGTCGGTTGCATTAACAGTGCAAACGAAATGATGCTCAAGACCATCATCGTGTTCGACGGTGGCACTGACACCAGTTTCTTCATCCCAGGGACTATCATCCATCGAACTGGTTTGAATCGCGGCACGACTGACATCATCACCTCGGGCAGGCGTGATGAATAAGTATTTGTAACCCGCCCAATCAGCAGCACCTGTGCCTTCTTCACCAAAGGCGGCCAGCATATGGAACCCTGTATTTCCACCGGCCACCGATGTAAACCACGTCTCGATTGTAACCTCTGAGTAGGTGTTCATCGCAATCACTTCGCCGGGCATCTCCATCCAGTCACCATCACCGTCAAGAACGAGCGCTCCACCGACAACGGCTGCATCACCAACCAATGTGCCATGGGCAGAGCCGACACTATCGTTGGCCGTCCCGTCCTCGAACGTGTACTGGTGAACCAGCGGCTTGACGGGACCCGCCGCATAGTTAGCCTGAACCTGGACTATAGAGAGGGCGCGGTTATAGATATTGAACTCATTAATCGAACCGGTCCACAACGGATCGACAGGATAGACGCCCTTGCCAAGATAGGCAACGGCTTGCCCGATGCCCGCGATTTCATTGCCGGCGGCCAGAGGTGCGCTGCCAATAAGTGCGCCGTCGATGTAGAAGGTGATGTCCGTGGCATTGACTGTGGCAACGAAATGATGCTCAAGACCGTCATCATGTTCCACGGTGG
>JBAQFY010000371.1:0-2331 GCA_049287505.1 Sedimentisphaerales bacterium
AGGAACTTTATACGTGCCCTTCCTGTGGGACGGAGCTTTACGAAAAATGCGATAAATGCGGTGACATTCGCCATTCACTATTACCGTTCTGCGAGCATTGCGGAAACGAAAAGACAGGTTGGTCATCGTAAGTTAAAGCCGGTCGTAAACTACGCGATTGTACTTACAGGCCTTACTGCATAAGTCTCCATCGCCATTATTGGCCTTTGTTCTGTTAATAAAATATAGGGGTATCTATTTAATCTGGATTGCAGTAACAGCCGTTCTTATAAGCCAATTTTCTGAAAGCAGGGGGGTAAAAAATCGATAACCGCCTTCAAAATCGTAACAACCCTCACATCACACACAACCGCCACAACAAAAAGAGAAAATAAAATACCGGACGGTTATTTCCCAAAATATGGCTTAATCCACTTACGCCTATTGTCGATATTTTAGTCAACGTATTCTGGTAATCTTGTGAAAGAATGCGGGTCGGGAATAGCCCAAGAAGGCGACAATAATACCAGGGCGACAGGGTCCTGATTGCAAATCAAGAATCGAATTTGGCTCCGAGGGAGGGTGTATGAGTCAATTACTGGAAATTCTTGGTAGGGCGATAACCATCGATATTGCCGATTTGATATGGCATTGGTTAAATGCAGCAGAGCTTCCGAAAGACGACAGCCAATCTACGCGATACGGTCAGCTAAACAAAGCCATTGAGCTGATGGGTCTCAGGAAGCTCGATGCTGCCGCTGAGCAGATGAGGATGTATCTGTTTGAAAATCCTTCCTGCACCTACGGGCGTCTGACAGCCGCTGCTATTTGTCTGTATAATAACCATCTGCAGGAGGCAATCAAAGAGCTAAACTCGGTTTATCTCCGCCAGCCGAATAATACAATGGCTCTTTATGCCCTCGGCTATTGTTATGAACGGCTCGGCAAAGAGTCTCAGGCAATCGAATTTTATCAGGACTGTCTGAAGTTCAAAGGCTATTTACAGCTTCCCGCCCAGAGACTGTCTGCTATTTATTTTAAAAATGGTCAGCTCGAAAAAACCATAGAGCAATATGAGATGTTGAAAAATGAATATCCTGACGACATATCAACACTTGTAACGCTTGGTCATTTGTATATGGCCACCACCAGATATATGCAGGCCGTCGAAACGTTTAACACCGCCATTTTAATACATCCGGACAACTTCCACGCTCAGGATGATATAGACCAGCTAATTGCCGATGGCCAGCTTCACGAGGCACTGGAGCAGGTTGGGGATTTATTGCAGACACAGCCCAACAGGGCCGATTTGCTTATGAAGCATGCCGATGTCCTTCGTATGTTGGGCGCCGAGGCCGATGCTGTTTCGCAGTACGAAGAGGCGCTGCGTATCTGTCCGGATTTCCTCGAGGCCACTATAAAGCTCGGCACACAATATTTGCAGTTGCACCAGGAACGGCTTGCCGCGCAACAATTTAACAAGGCCGTTGAGATAAATGACAAAATAGTTGATGCATACATCGGCCTGGCGACTTCCCAAAAATTAGCCGGCAACCTCTCAGACGCCGTCGGGACATTATCACTCGCAGCGGCGATTCAGCCGAACAGCTCACTGTTGTTCGCCGAGACTGCTGCTTTGCGATTCCAGGACGGCCTTAGGGATAATTTGCCCTTTGATAATCAATATGAAAATGTACAAGATGACCCAATAAATCTTACCAGGGCTGTAATTGACGCACACCGTCAACAAATCATCAATCGTCCACAAAATCCGGATTTGCATTATAGGCTTGGTGTGTTGATGACCAGCGTAGGAATGTTAACCGAAGCCATTGAGTCTTTCCGAACGGTCCTGGAGATAAATCCCGATTATCATAGAGCCAGAAGCAAATTGGCTATCTGTCTGTTTGAAATGAACCAAAAAGCCGAAGCACTCGAGCTTTTGCCTGGGTCTGAACGTCTTGATAAGGATACGCTTGAGCTGCACTATAAGACGGCCTTGCTTTATTGCGATAAGGTAAAGTTCGCATCGTCCCTTATGAATCTTGAGCGTCATCTTGAGAGTAATTTCGCCCGTCCGGATGCGGCGGTGAACATCTCAATAGTCCTTCAGAACTTGGGGCTGTTAGATAGGGTAACTACTATGTGGGACAATCTTTCAGATACCGCCGACCAGGCGCTCAATACCGATTACCCATTCTCGCTGTAGGCCGACACAAAAAATGTTCCATCGCTTCTCTATCTGTCCTCAATTGTTTCTTTTCATTCCTGCCGGAAAAGAAATCACTAAGTGTCATTGACAGGTACCTTGCATCGCGATATAGCGCATTTTCTAATGCCAGATTTTTT
>JBAQFY010000372.1:0-5831 GCA_049287505.1 Sedimentisphaerales bacterium
GTGTGCCGGGCAAGGGCGGCGGCGCCGATTATGCCGGCGTCTTCGCCGAGAGTTGCAAAGCATATCTCAACATACTCTTTTTTCAAGGTCCAGATATGCTCGTTAAAGAAATCCTTTATACGGTTCAACAATACATCACCGGCAGCTATCATTCCGCCGGCAAAAACTATGCGCTTCGGCTCGGTAGTGTGCAGCATATTAATACAGGTAATCGCAAGCGCTTTGGCCGTCCCGTCCGTTATCTCTTTGGCTAATTTGTCACCGGCGGCTAAATGTTCATAGACATCCTTGCTGGTTAAGTGGCCTTTTTCGTCGAGCACTTTTTTTAGACTGGATTCTGTTCCGGCCTTGACAGCCTCGGTAGCTCGCCTTGCCGTCGAGTCGGCGGATGCATAGGCCTCCACACAGCCTCTTTGCCCGCAGTTGCATTTTCTGCCGTCCGGGTATATTATCATATGCCCAAGCTCTGCTCCATTTTCATCGCATCCGTGCACTAATTCGCCGTTACTGATAATTCCCCCGCCTATTCCCGTGCCGAGCGTGAAAAAGACTATATCTTTGACACCCTTACCTGCCCCGACGGTATATTCACCCCAGCAGGCAACGTTCGCATCGTTATCAAAGACAACCGGTGCCCCGAGCCTTTCATTGAGCATTCGGCAAATGGGGACGTTTTTGAATGTCGGCATATTGGTGGACTTTATTATTATGCCCTCGCTGTATTTGGCCGGCCCCGGAGTTCCTATCCCGACCGCGACAACGTCCTGCAGAGAAAGACCGGCTTCGACAAGCAGTTTCTTGGCGGTTTGAGCCATCTTGTCAATGACTACCTCCGGCCCCATGTCCACTTTGGTTGCCACGGATGTCTTGCTGATAAGTTTTAGCTCAGAATCAAATAAGCCAATCTTGATATTCGTTCCGCCTAAATCAATGCCGATAAACATTTCACTCATTTCTCATACCTCGTATTGTATAAGGGCTTAACAGGCTAATTAGTTCCTGTTGCGGAAAGCAAAAACCGACAATGTCACCCCTACCCCTGCTTCCGCAGGGGTAAACTTGTCCCCGCAAAAGCGGGGAGCAGGGGTCCAGAGCCAAAAAAAAGCTGGATTCCCGCTTTCGCGGGAATGACAAATATGGAAACATACGCTTCTAACAGACGTACTGTTTCCGCAACAGATACCAATTAACTACTCACCACTGACCTTAGTTTAATCCGGATAGCCGTCGGGATATTCGTTATGCCATTGCCAGGCACTGGAGACCATTTCTTCCAGTTCAGGCTTTTCGGTTTTCCATCCTAATTCGTTCCTGGCCTTTGTGGCATCGGATGTTAATATCGGCGCATCGCCCGGCCGGCGGTCCACCGCTACAACCTTAAAATCTTTACCGCTGAGACGCTTGACTGTTTCAATTACCTCTTTGACTGAGAAGCCTTTTCCATTGCCCAGGTTATAGACCAGCCCCGTTAGAGGTTGACGTCTTACTTCTAACGGGGCCAGCTCACGGCTTTGGTCCAGCTTGTTCAACGCCAGCAAGTGTGCTCTGCACAAATCATCGATGTGGATATAGTCGCGAATACAGGTTCCGTCCGGCGTCCGGTAATCGGTTCCGTAGATTCCTATTTCGCTGCGTTTGCCCATTGCCGTCAGTATGGCCAACGGAATCAGATGCGATTCAGGGCGATGGTCTTCGCCAAGGGTGGCGTTGTTTCCCGCACCGCAGGCATTGAAATATCTCAGTGATGCGTACCGCAGTTTCCCTGCCTGGCTCTGGTAGTAACACATTCTTTCAACGGCTAACTTTGTTTGGCCATAAGGATTAATTGGCTCGGTCGGCGAGTCTTCAGTAATTGATAACTGTTTGGGAATACCATAGACTGCTGCGCTGCTGCTGAAAACAAACTTCTCCACGCCGACCGCTTCCATAGCCGATAACAGATTCTGCGTATTGCAAAGATTATTGCGATAATATTTCAGCGGCGCCAGGACTGATTCGGCAACTTCGATGAAAGCGGCAAAGTGCATTACCGCTTCGATATTGTATTTCTTGAGCGTCGTAACAAGCAGCTCGTAATCAGCCAAATCGCCTTTGATGAACCTCGTGTGTCCGACCGCAGCCCTATGACCCGTACTGAGATTGTCAAAAACCACCGGCTCATACCCTTCAGCGTTAAGCATCGCCGTCATATTGCTGCCGATATATCCTGCTCCACCGCAAACCAGTACTCTCATAATCTTGTCACTCGATTCTCGTCCATTCTCCGTAGCAGGGCTACTGCGAAGGATGAAATTCTTGATTCTCGATATCGAGTAACGAGTATCGAGTATCGAGCATCGAAGAAATTCGCTTCAAAATCTCTGCTGCAAGCTGCCTGTCCTTGCCCAAATCTATCCAGGCCATACCTGCTTTCTGCTCAGGTAAAAGTTTTAGATTCTGCAATGCCGGGTCGCTTTCTGAAAACATTTCGTATGCGCGTGCACTGCTGCTGACGTGGTGCTCAGGCAGTGATAATCTGTATATCTGAACATTGCAATTGATGCATAATTCTTTATCCTGTTCGCTCATGTTCAATTCTACAACTCTTCTGATACTGTGCAGGTTGCTTTCAAGCCAGTTGCTGGCCCCGACATTATCGCTTCGCCAGAATTCGAAGAATTGCGCCCCTGCCAATGGTCTGGTTCTTATGAAGCCCCGCCAGCGGCGGGTATTGATACCCAGCGTTGCTGGGTCGGCATCGGCTTTCTCGATGGTAAAATGCATTTTGGCTAATATATCTTCTGCCATTTCCATTGCTTGAAGCTTATCGATATTTTCCACACAGATTGGTTTGACCGTCCCGTTTTGCTGCTGCTCGGCGCAGCCTGCCAGTACAAGCGCACACGTCATAAGCGCACAGGTGCATAAGGTACTTGTGTACTTTTGCCCTTGTGCTCTTATGCTCTTTTGCCCTTGTGCTCTTATTATGTCTTTTTGCATTTGCCGTCCATTCGTTTTTCGGGTTTCCCGTTTTCACAGGGACAAGTTTACCCTGCGAAAGCAGGGGTGATTGGAACGATTATATCTTCGGTCAGCTTTTACCTCAACCCCCTTAGAGAGAATTTTTTCGTCTGGGCCCGGTCTTATCGGGTCGTCCCCTCTGCTCAGGTGGGTCTCTAACGGGGTCAAGAGCCAATTGCTTTTTTTATGCTGCGCTTCATCGAACAGAGCTCCCGACCGTAAGGGAGGGGTAATTGCCCTCTTGATTAGCGCGGATGTTCGCCACTGAACAATCCCGCTGAAAAAGTTTTGGTAGATTGTATTGGAATTTTGGTATAGAATTCCATCCTTAAATAACTTTTACAAGGAGGGTAATTTTTAGATTTGATATGTGCGTGTGATTTTATGAAGGTTTTAGTTGCGGAAAAGTGTGGATTCTGTCACGGCGTTAGAAGCGCCATTAGTGTGGCGGAAAAAACACTGGCGCACCAGAAACGTGGAAATCCTGTTTATAGTCTCGGCCCAATTATTCACAACAAAGACGAGGTCGAGCGGTTGGCCAAAGTTGGGCTAAAGACTGTAAAGGGAGTCCGACAAATTCAGTCGGGGACGGTTCTTATCCGTTCTCATGGTGCTGCTCCTGAACAAATAGCCAAGCTCGAAGAAAAAGGACTCAATATTGTTGATGCAACTTGTATATTGGTTAAAAGGGTCCAGCAGATAGCTAAGGAGCTTGCTAACGATGGCTATGAAGTCGTAATTATTGGCGACGAGGACCATCCTGAGGTCCAGGCGGTTATGGGCTGTGCCACTGCTGTTGTTGTCGTTGGGGATGAAAATGATTTACATAAACTGCCCCAAAATGCCAGGCTGGGGATTGTCTGTCAGACTACGCTAAGTCCGGAACATTTCGGAAGGGTGCTTGGTGCAATAGGACAGCATGGCTTTAGTGAGATGAAAGTAATAAATACTTTGTGTAAGGAAGCAATAAAAAGACAGGAATCGGCTGTGCAATTGTGCATGCAGGTGGATATAATGTTCGTGCTCGGAGGCCTGGAAAGTGCCAATACACACAGGCTGGCTGAGCTTTGCAAAAAACATAATAGCCAAACGTTTCATTTGCAAAACTGGAATGAGCTTGATAAAAATATACTTTCTGGTAAGAATATAGCCGGTGTTACAGCAGGAGCTTCGACGCCGGATTGGATAATAGCCGAATTTGTAAAGAATTTAGAAGTTTTTGATGCTAATAGCAGATAAAAATCTATATCTCCTTTGCGGAGATACGCCCCTGCTTCTGCGGGCTTGATAATATTATTTCTGCAAAAGCAGATATCGGCTCTATCTGTTAATCCGGCTATCAAGCTATACATTAAACTGGACAAGAATGTAATTCGCATTTGCTGCGTGGGCAGATGTATTTTTATAAATGATTAACCGAAAAGTTTACATTTGTGTGACGTTGCACAGGGGCTTATCGGCGTAAATGTGGGGCGCTGATAAGTCAAAGGCAAGACTCCACAGAGGGATTGGGATTTATGGTAGATAGAAACATAGTTAACAAATTGGGGTTATCGGAAGAGAAGCTTGACCAGCAGGTCAGCGAGATGTTTGGTGAGCAAGAAAATGTGTTTTTGGAAGAGGCTTTACAGACCAAGGTCGATTCTCGTCTGCCGGGTACTATTCTTAAAGGGACCATCGTATCGCAAATAGGCAATGATGTTATCGTGGAGGTAGGTCTGAAAAGCGAAGGGATTGTCGATGCAAGTGAATTTGATGAACCCGACCAGATAGAGCTGGGTAGTGAGATCGAGGTGCTTCTTGAAGATACTGATTCTGAAAGCGGCCTTGTTCTGTTGAGCAAACGCAAAGCCGACATAATCAGAGGCTGGGAAACAATTCTCAGTGCCAAAAAAGAGGGTGATGTTGTTAAAGGTAAGGTCATAAGGCGCATTAAGGGCGGTTTGCTTGTTGATATTGGAGTGCCTGTGTTTTTGCCTGCCTCACAGGTTGACATAAGGAAACCGGGCGATATCAGCAGGTTCATCGGAAAAGAAGTGGACTGTAAGATTCTCAAAATCGATGTTGAAGGTCGGAACATTGTCATATCGAGGCGAAAACTTATAGAAGAAGAACGACGCAGCAGTAAGGAAAGGATTCTGACTGACATCGAGGTTGGTCAATTGCGCAAAGGTATTGTGAAAAACATCGCCGACTTCGGTGTGTTCGTGGATTTGGGCGGTCTGGATGGTCTGCTGCATATTTCTGATTTGAGCTGGGGCAGAATATCACATCCGTCGGAAGTTGTTCAGCTTGACCAGGAAATAGAGTGCATTGTTGTTGGTGTTGATAAGGAGCACGAGAAGATTTCGTTGGGTCTGAAGCAGAAAACGTCCAGCCCCTGGGAAGATGTTGAACAGCGTTATCCGCTTGGAGCCAGGGTCAAGGGTAAGGTTGTAAATGTGATGAACTATGGCGTTTTTGTTCGGCTTGAAGATGGAATTGAAGGGCTCGTGCATATCAGTGAGATGAGCTGGACAAGACGGCTTGCACATCCGGGCGAGATAATTAACCTCGGCGACGAAATAGAGGTGGTTGTCCTGAATGTGAACAGGGAAAAGCAGGAAATCTCGCTGGGCATCAAGCAGACCCAGACGAATCCCTGGGCGATAGCTTCCCAGAAGTACCCTGTAGGAACGATTGTTACTGCCAAGGTGCGGAGTTTGACAAATTTCGGTGCCTTTGTCGAGATAGAGCCCGGCGTTGATGGTATGATACACATTTCGGATTTAAGCTGGACAAGGAAACACAGCCATCCCGGCGAGGCCCTGCAAAAGGGACAGGAAATAAAA
>JBAQFY010000373.1:0-1675 GCA_049287505.1 Sedimentisphaerales bacterium
AGTAGTGCATGTCTGCGGGATTATACTGCCTGTCGAGGCCGTTCGGCATACGCCGTAAAGCCTCCGAAAGGTACTTGACGGCTTCGTCGAATTTTCCCTGGTGCAGCAGCGCCATACCTAAATCGTGGTGTATGCGAGGGTCGTCCGGATTGAGCTGTAAGGCCTTATAATAATGTTCCATTCCATCCTTATGCATCTGTTTGACGTTATAGAAAAGAAAGCCGAGCTTGAGGTGCGCCTCGGCGTTGTTCGGATTCAGCTCCAGTGCGTTTTTGTACTCTTGTATTGCGTTATCCGTATCGCCGGCCTTGAAGAACTCATTTCCGGCTCTTACAAAAGAATAATCGTTCAGGAATTTCTCGTGGATTTTCCTGATAGCGTAAGGCTTAGTGTTGATAAACTCGGGTATGTTGGCGGCCCGGTCGGGGGAGGTAAATTGCGACAACAGGACCGCAGGTGTGCTGTTTCCATCTTCGTCGATGTGGGTAAGAAAAAGCTGCGTGTAGTCTGAATTTGCTTTTGAGGAGAACACCAGCCATTTTCCGTTTGGAGACCAGCTATGCCAGGAGTTCATCCTGCTCGTGTTGCATTGCAATCTTCCGGCCCGGCCGCCTTCGGCTGGTATGATATAAAGCTCGCTGTCGGGCTGAAGCAGCATATAACTTTTGGCTTTGCAGAAGACAATCCATTTGCCATCGGGTGAGTATTTCGCGAAGAAATTACTCATTCCGTTGTTGGAGGCCCCCACAATCGGCTCGGGCTTTCCACCTTTTCCATCATTGAATGGTACCCTGTATAAGTCGAACAAAAATGGTTTTCCATCCTCAAGGAATTCCTTGCATTGTTCCGGACTCAAAAGCACTGTGCGCGGGCCGCTAATGTTCTTGAGCTTGTACGCTTCGGTTCCGGCAAAAACGATGAATTTGCCATCGGGGCTCCAGGCCGGATTGCTCTGGACATATCGGGAGTCATCAGCCCCGGGTAATGACTGGAAGGTACGCATTTGCCTGTTATAAATGACCAGAATGCCCTTGATGGGGAAGAAGAGCTGCGAGAAGGCCAGGTCCGGTTTCGGCACAAAGACAGACTCATCCTTGACTGTGCTGAGCACAAAGTTACCGTCCGGAGAGACCTGCGAGAGCAGGCCGAAGGTCTGCCGGCCGTCTTCTTTCCTGTAGTCACTCCAGGTTATAATGTCACTGGTGGCAAGGAGCATTTGTTCGGCGACTTGTGTAATAACGTATGAACCCTTATTGTTGGCATAATCTACGTCCATCGCGAGGATATCACCGTCTGCAGAAAACGAGTGACAGTTCCCACAGACCGGTAATTTCTCCAGAACAACCGGAGGCTGCTGCGGCGAAGAGATAGCGCCAAAACGCCATCGGATATGCGAGGGGTCTTTGACGGCATCAATAAAGGGAAGATTTACTTCCCTGTAAAACAAGGGTGCTCCGACCGGGTCTTTGGATGTTTTGATTGAGATTTGGCCAGCCGAGAGGATTTTTCCCCGGCCCGTCATGGCTCGCTTGGCAAAGCCAAGACGCGACAGGCTCCAGCGATTGACTCCCAGGATGGTGACCAGCGCATCCTTTTCCAGAGACCGCTTCTTTATCCGTTCCCATTGGTTCGGGTCAGGTGTCCACTGAGGTTCTCGGACGAGGAAATTCATACG
>JBAQFY010000374.1:0-2016 GCA_049287505.1 Sedimentisphaerales bacterium
AACCAGTTCCGCGGGATTATGCGGCAAAAACCCGCGTTTGACCAGGTAACGGAAAAAACTGCGGACAGAGGCAAGTTTGCGCCCTATGGAAGAACGCTTATTCCTGGCGTATAAGTGGGCCAGAAAATTGCGAATGGACAGATGGTCGATGGCCCCAATAGTTGCCTTATCACCCAGAAAAGAGGCAAATTGTAAAAGATCGCCCTCATAACTGCGCAGGGTATGCGGGGAGTAGTTCTTTTCTATCTTTAGATAGGAAAGGAATATGGGAATATGTTTTTTCACAGCTACGCCCTGAAAGTTAAGAAAAATAAGATATTATTACTCAGCTTTGTCCGGTTAGGTTTTTGCATGTGCCGAATACTGAGAAAACGGAGAAAAATTTCGCATCCATGTCGTTTTTTGCTTGACTTTTGAAAAAGTGTTAGGGCGGCGAATTTTTCGTAATTACATGATATTTGGAGGTAATTACGAAAATGACGTACACCATCGAACCCTGGAATAAAAGAAAAATACCGTCGCTTCATGAATTGGTAACACCGCTACAAGACGAATTAAAAACCATGGCCCCACTTAAATCTCAAGGAAACAAACCCTTGCAAATTGAGTTCGAACATCAGCTCAATGCCTTGATCTACTTCCATCTTGAAGAACACACTTCCGGCACGCATCTGCTCCAGGTTCTCAAGGAGGACTCTTTGGTCCGAAGCCTGATAGCCCCGCCGGATGGCCTGAAGAAGAGCACCTTTTTCGAGGCCATCAACTCTCGTGGACTTGAGCAGCTGTTATATCTCTTCGAGCGGCTCCAAGCCAAAGCTGCTAAAATCCTGCCCAGTGCGCACCCCAAACTTGGGGATTTAGTGGCCATTGACGGATCATTGATCGACGCCTGTCTCTCCATGTACTGGGCCGACTATAGGGACGGCTCCAAAAAGGCCAAGATACATCTCGGATTTGACATCAATCGTTCTATCCCTTGCAAGATATTCCTTACCGACGGCAAGGGTGATGAACGCCCCTTTGTAAGTAAAATCCTCTCGCCCGGACAGACCGGCGTTATGGATCGATACTACCAATGCCACAAGAGCTTTGATGCCTGGCAGAGAGAGGGAAAACATTTCGTATCCCGGATCAAGGCCGGCACCAATAAGACCCTGATCAGAGCCAACGAGGTCAAACCCGGCGGAATTGTTTTCTACGATGCCGTTGTTCTCCTCGGAACCCCTGGAGTCAACCAGACCAAGGAGCCCCTTCGTGTGGTCGGTTATCGTATCGGTTCCGTAAGTTATTGGGTAGCGACAAACCGTTATGACCTCGCAGCAGAACAAATTGCTATGATTTACAAGCTCCGCTGGGAGATAGAGAAATTCTTCGGTTGGTGGAAGCGCCACCTCCGGGTCTATCACCTTATCGCCAGAAGCGAATACGGCTTAATGGTACAAATCCTCGCAGGCCTGATAACTTATCTCCTTCTCGCCATTTACTGCCACCAAAAGCACGGTGAGAAGGTCAGTATCCAAAGGGTCAGAGAACTGCGCATCAAGATTCAAAATGAAGCCCGCAATTTCGCTGCCTGTGCGGTGCACGCAGACAAGGACAATGATCTCACAGCCGAAAATATCAAAGATCAATGGGAATACTTACATGCAAAAACCTAACCGGACAAAGCTGAAATTTTCTTAAATATTCTGATGAGGTATGCTATAAGAGCAGTATATGGGTGACGATCGTTTCAGATGTTTGTTCACGATACCAGCCTTTTTACATACTTATAGGCAACGTCATCAGTCATCGGTCATTGGTTAAGTATGATGAATTCGTAAAAAAGCCTTTTCACCGCTGAGCACGCAGAGTCCGCAGAGAAAAATATAAACTATTCAATATATTATCTCAGCGTTCTCCGCGATCTCTGCGGTAAAATTTTACTTTTTACGAAACCATCAAGTCTGGAAGATTTTACTTTTACCAGTGACAAACGACTATTGACTAATGACATTTACTATAGATATGGTGATC
>JBAQFY010000375.1:0-13710 GCA_049287505.1 Sedimentisphaerales bacterium
TTCACCTGTTCTTCATCAATTCTTTCGACTAATCGTTCAAAATTGTTTATCTTGTGATTTTCCAGCACGTTCTCGGTGTCTTCAAAACTCAATCTATCGACATTTAGAAATTTTTCAACTTTTTCAGCGTATTTGGGCAGGATGGGTTTGAGGTAAATCGTTAGAATGCGAAAGGCATTTATTACGGCAGTCAATGTCGTTCGCGTTTTTTCCAAATCAGTTTTTATCGTTGTCCACGGCTGATTCTGCTCGACATATCGGTTTGCCTCGTCCGCCAGGGCTGTAATTGTTCGGACAGCGGCGGCAAATTTAAGGTTCTCATAATCCCTGGTAATCTGCTCTTTTGCAGCGGTGAGCTTATTGATTAATTCAGTGCCCTGGTTGTCTAATCGGCCGAGTCGGCCAGCCAGTTTTTTTGTCAGCATCGGGCCTGAACGGGAAGCCAGGTTCGCAAACTTGCCGACCAAATTGGAATTCGTCTTGTTTATGAAATCCTCAATTCTCAAATCTATATCTTCGATACTGTCGGTCAGCTTGCTTGCGTAGTAGTATCGCAGGCATTCTGGGTCCAGGTGCTTAACGTAGGTGCTTGCCCTAATAAATGTTCCTCGCGATTTGCTCATTTTTTCGCCGTTCACAGTCAAAAAACCGTGGACGAAGAGCTTTTCAGCGGTTTTAATGCCGGCACCAATCAGCATTGCAGGCCAGAAAAGCGCATGAAAATACATAATGTCCTTGCCGATGAAGTGATAAAGCTCGTATTCGCTGCTCCCCGCTTCCGTGGAGCCGGTGCCGGGCCAGAGATTATCAAAATCGATGTTGTTTTTATCACAGTAGTTTTTGGCTGAAGCCATATATCCGATAGGTGCGTCCAGCCAGACATAGAAGAATTTGTTTTCCTCTCCGGGTATTTTGAACCCGAAATACGGGCCGTCACGTGATATATCCCAGTCCTTCAAGCCCACCTTGAACCATTCGTCGAGCTTGTTTGCCACTGATTTCTGCGTATGTCCTGAGGCGATAAGGTCTTTGAGCCGTTGTTCGTAATCAGCGAGCTTGAAAAAATAGTGCTTTGATATTTGCAGAACCGGTTTTGCCCGGCAGGTTGCACAATAGGGATTGATTAAATCGATGGGCTGATAAGTTGCGCTGCAAACTTCGCACGAATCGCCGTATTGGTTCTCGGCTTTGCATCGCGGACAGGTACCGCGGACAAATCTGTCTGGCAGTGACATTTTGCAGTTTTCACAGTAGGTCTGTTCCACGTCTCGCGTAACGATTGAGCCGGCCTCGTTCAGACGGTTGAAAATAAGCTCGCTGAAATACTTATTTTCAGGTGAGTGGGTCGAGTAATAATTGTCAAATTCGATGTAAAAACGGTCGAAATCCGCTTTGTGCTCTTTGTGCATCTGCTCGATTAGCTGCTCAGGGCTTATACCGGCAGCACGGGCACTTATCATAATGGGCGTGCCGTGAGTGTCATCGGCGCAAAAGTATAAACACTCGTTGCCGCACATCTTCTGGAAGCGTACCCAGATATCGGTCTGAAGATATTCCACCAAATGTCCTATATGTATCGGGCCGTTCGCATAAGGCAAAGCTGATGTTACGACGATTTTGCGAGGCATTTTTCTTCCTTGACGATTATTGCGTTATACTGTCCTTACTGTTTGGCTCGTTGTTTTTGGGGGTATTATCTTGTTCTTCTTGTGTTGTCTCAGAGGCAGAAATTATCTCAATTTCATCGACGGGAACGGCGAGCTTTTCTCCGCTTTCGTACTCGACCACAACAAGCTGTGTCAATATCTGGGTATCCACGACTTTTCCCCGGCCGTGTTTGGTCTTTACTATGGTATTCTTTTTGGGCAGCCGTTTTTTAAGCTCGGTGTAAGTTTCGTCTTCATATCGCAGGCAGCACTTTAACCTGCCGCAATACCCGGAGATTTTGGCCGGGTCGAGAGTTGCCTTTTGCATCTTGGCCATTCGCATATTGACCGGCTTTAAGAGCTTAAGAAATCTTTGGCAGCAGCATTGTTGTCCGCAGCTTTCCACATCGCCGAGCAATTTGGCTTCATCTCGCGAGCCGATTTGACGCATCTCGATTCTTGTCTGGTATTCCTGTGCGACTTTTTTTACCAGCTCGCGAAAATCCACTCGTCCATCGGACATAAAGTAGAAGATGATGCGTTCCCCGCCGAACACGTGCTCTACATCGACAATTTTCATCGGCAGATTCATTTCTTTGACGAAATGCCTGCAGCATTCCATCTCTTCTTGTGCGATTTTCCGCAGATGTCGTTCTTCGCTTACATCGGCAGTAGTTGCGTAACGAATGAATTTGCCGGCCTGGCTGGGGGAGAAATCAATATCGCTGCCCTCGAAATACTCCTGTATTTGCTCTTCGCTCAATTTAAGCTGACCGCCCTTATAGGCGTTGAGCTGGCCCACGAGGTAACCTAATTCAAGACCTCTTTCGGTTTTTATCACGACTCGGGGGTTGATTTTGGATATTTTGTTTTCGTGGTGCTCGAAGAATCCGAGCGTGCTCATCCGACCGTAGCGAACCAGCATATACCTTTTATTTTTTGCCTGTCTGAACCTTGTTTCTGTGGTTTTTTGCATCAGGGTTACCCCGATTGATACTATAGTTAAGCTGTGCTAATAGTCTGTCACGCATGCCTTGAGTAGTTGTCATCCCGCACTTGATGCGGAATCCATTGTTTCAATTCTGGATTCCTGCTTCCGCAGGAATGACAACCCATCAATTGAACTGTGACAAAGTACCAACACTAAACCCTTATTCTATCAGAATCGGCGAGATTTAACAATAGCTTCTCGAAAATAAGCTTTTCATTAACGCTGGATTCTATCCAGTGCAGCAGCTCGTAGCAATCGGAGATTTTTTCCGCCGAAAGCTCGGCATCGAAACGACCGGCTAACTTCTTTATCTGCTCTTCTTGGTCGAAATTGATAGCCTCTTTCGTCGGCGATACATTTAGATTCATCGCATCGTACAGGGCTGATATGGTGATTCGTACAAGGGTCTTTGCCGCTCTTCGACTGATGTCGGTTTTACTGGTGGCCTTGTCAAGATTCGTCCAGACGCCGGCGATTTTTTTACTTTTGTTCAGAAATGTCTCAGCCAGG
This sequence comes from Sedimentisphaerales bacterium, assembly GCA_049287505.1. Taxonomy (GTDB): domain Bacteria; phylum Planctomycetota; class Phycisphaerae; order Sedimentisphaerales; family Anaerobacaceae; genus NIOZ-UU13. The sequence goes on from JBAQFY010000375.1 coordinate 3,148, forward strand.
CTCAGGGCATCGGCGATTTCATAGTTGGCCAGGGAGTTTATCAGCTCTTTTTTGGTTTCGTAAAGGTCTGCTTCGGCCAGTTCAAGTTTGGCCCAATTTTGTGCCGTCCCCAAGCTGCCCTGACCCAGACGTGCGAAGTATAACGCCTTCTTTTCTTCGAGGCCTGTCCGTTGCAATTCTTTGATTATCTGCTCTTCGGCTATGGGGCCGAACCGGATTATCTGAGACCTCGATTTAGTTGTGGGCAGAAGTTTTTCCAGACGGGTGCACAGCAGAATAATGGAGCAGTATTTGGGCGGCTCTTCCAGGACTTTTAACAAACAATTTTGTGAATGGTTATTGAGCCTCTCAGCTTCACCGATGACAAAGACCTTTCTTTGCGAAAGAGTCGGCCTGGTCGATACCTTTTCAATCAGAAACTCTCGAATGACGTCTATCGGCAAATCGACAGGTGGTCCTTTGCCCTTGCCGTCTTTAGTGAATTCAAGTAATTCCTTATAGATGTGGTTGAAATCCGGATGCGAGCCGGCATCGAAAAGCTGGCAGGATTTGCATGTGCCGCAACTATCGGCAAAGTCATTTTCTATAATGGGGTTTTTGCACAGCAGCAGCCTGGCCCATTCGCAGGCGGTTTTGAATTTACCGACACCTTCAGGGCCGGCGAATATATACGCGTGCGCCCATTTGCCCGAGGCTAACGCCCTTTGTAAAATATCGATTGCTTTGTCCTGACAGAAAATTTCTTTGAATGACATCTATGTAAAACTCACTTCCGAGATAAGCTGCAATATATTTTTATGAACTGTCTCAATGTCGTCTATACTTACATCTATGATTCTAACAATTCCCGGGTATATTCCTTCTAAATTTAAAAAAGCCCTTCTGACCTTACGATGATAATCTAAAGTCCTCAAATCAAATACATCTGCAGTTGGGCTGTCAAAAAAGTGATTCTGCTCATAATCACCTTCAATTTTTTTACTTCTTATTACACCAGTTCTTTCTCGCCCCTTTTTGGGAGGTAGGTCAAGAACTACTGTAAGATCCGGCCAAGTCTTGCCTACAGCAAATCGACCAAGCTCAAGTATCTTCTGAATCGAATACCCCCCAGCCCCCTGATAAGCACATGTAGATGAAATATATCTATCACATAAAACCGTTTTACCCTTTTTTAAGGCAGGTTCAATCACATCAGCGGCAAGTTGAGCCCTTGAAGCCATAAACAGCATTACTTCCGTCCTAACATCAATACCTTTTGAACCATATTTCACAAGCTTCCTAATCTTGTCGCCTATTGCTGTGCCTCCTGGGTCATGGGTCTTTACTACCTCGATGCCTTGTTTCTTCAGGTAATCTGCAAGTAATTTTACTTGCGTACTTTTCCCGCAGCCGTCCGGCCCATCAAGTACAATAAACTTGCTTTGTAATTTGCTTTTCAAATTCTCGTTACTCAAGTTTTTCTATCCTGAATCTAATTGTTTTTTAGCTTGTTTTAGAAGTAGTTCAAGAGAATTTTCTACCTTCAGCTCTTTGGCCCACTTATACAGATAATCCCGGTCGAGACTTTCGTTTTGAACCGTTGCAACGCCAAGGGCATCCAGAAATTGCTGACCTGATTCACTATTTTTGGCCCACTCCAGTTTACTTAAAATCACATCTTCCGGTGACACTACCCAGACGTCTAAACCCATTATATTAGCTTTTTGCCTTCTCTTGAATTCTTGTATGCTGAATGGTCTATTTTTGCAAATAATAAAATCAGCCTTCCAGCTATTTTGAATGTCTATCACATTAAACATTGAATTGTTCTTTAAGGCTTCACTCGCTGCATCATAACTGACATAGTAATCATCGCCGAGAGATTTTACAAAAGCAATGAGCTGTTCTTCTGCAGGTGCTATAACGATATCAGCATCCTTTGTAGCTCTCGGCTGCCCGTAAAAACTGCTTGAGAAAGAACCAGAAAGCATATATGGAATCGAACAGTCGCCTAAGGCCTTGACAAGCTTTTTCAAAAAGTCACTCTGGCTTGTCATAATCGCTCCCAAGCCTCATTCAATATTTGCCTGTATAGCTTATCACCTATCATAAGTCGCAATACTTCCAATCTGACTTTCTTCTCGTCGAAATCCGGATGCCGGTTCCTGACCCCGTCTTCAACAATTTGGCGAAGGTTATCACTCATCTCGAATGCCATTTCAAGGCGAGCTTCCGGCCCCAGTTTTCGCAGAATTTCAAAAAGCTTTCCTGCTGCTTCAACAGTGGTATCTGCTGGTACTGCATTCATTGTAGTATCCTCAAACCCCAGCCGTCCGTCTCGTCAATAACAATAAATTTGCCTGAAAATTTGTCTTTCACTTAATCACCTTTAGACAGCCAGTTAATCAACAACCCTCCAATAACTCCTCCCAGAAAGCTGACAATAAGCCAGAACCAGTGGTCTTTATATTCTGCGAACCACAAGCCGCTCCGCGACCACCAGGAGTTGTACTTGCGCCCGAGGTCGTAGCCGGTTATAGTTAATGAAAATATTAAACGTGGATTAGGCCCAGCTTCCTTATAAGTATGGATAAAAATATCGTTGTCATGCGAAACAGTTATAAGCCCTCGTTCTTCGAGTGCCTTATTTGCGATTATAACCCTACTCCAATCTTTGAGCCACGCATTGTATTTTTTTGCGTGTTGCGGATCATCTTCGGGAGGTAGATGAACGGATGCACTAGATTTTATAAAGCCCATTAAGTTTTCTAATGGAAATTCGTGTTGTTCACCAACTTCACCAATTTTGACATAGTATCCCTGCAACAATTTTCTTTCGTCTTTTGGCAGCCACATAATAATCTTCCCCCAAATTTTAATTATTTCCCATCTTTACCAATTAAGCTCCATTTGTCATTCCCGCGCAAGCGGGAATCCACACTTTGTTTACTGGATTCCTGTTTTCACAGGAATGACGGTGGTAGAGTCGTTATTAACACACTACCTGTATCAAGCATCGAGTATCAAGCATCGAGTATCCAGCATCGAGAATCCAGCATCGAACATCAATTACCAAGTATCAAATACTTATCTTGCCAACTGGAAGTTTTCTTCGCCGACGAGTTGTCGCATTTTTCGGCAGAAGTCAAGGTCGGGATTGACGGACAATTCCTTGTCGGCTGCGGCATAGACCTTGCCCTTGTCGGTCCTAATCGCAACATAGACAGGGCTTCTGCCTTTGTGGTGTCGGCAGAGGCTCTTTATCATAGCTACCTTCTCTTTGGTAACATCTTTGGCGTCCAGTTTAATCCTGACTTTGGCAGCTAACTTTTCTCTGACCTGGTCCAGAGTTATCAGCTCCACAGCTAATATATTGGGTCTTTCCCTTCTGTAATCGAGCTTGCCCTTTACAAAAACGATTGTATCTGCAACTAATATATCGTTGAAGTTGTTCAGGACATCCGGGAACAACACCACCTCGACCTGTCCCTGCAAATCCTCAAGTGTAAAGACGGCCATTTTTGCCCCGGCGTTTCGGCCTGTCTTCGTCAGGTTATATCTTATCTTTGTTATCATTCCGCCGATTACAATTTGTCTGTCTTGTGGTGTGTCGGTCAATTGAGAGCTGTTGTGCGAGGAATAAACGTTTATCGTCTCGGCGTGATGACTGAGCGGATTGCTGGTTACATAGAAGCCGAGGACCTGCTTTTCGTAAGCCAGCATCTGCGTCTCAGGCCACGGTGGCACATCAGACAGGTGGTCATAGTCCTGTGAATAGTCACTTTCCTCCGTCATCTGTCCGAAGAAGCTCATCTGGCCTTTTTGTTTGTCGGCCTGCAGGCCCGCTCCGAATTCCATCGCCCTCTCAAGCCCGGCCATCATCTGGGCACGGTTGCCGCCGAGTCTGTCGAAGGCGCCGGCCTTTATAAGGGACTCAAGCACCTGCTTGTTGGCGGCCCGTAAATCCACATTTTCGCAGAAATGGAACAGACTCTCGAACCTGCCGACTTCTTCACGAGCAGCGATGATTTGCTCGACCGCCTTTTCACCAACGCCTTTAACGGCGGCCAGGCCGAAACGTACCACCCCCTTTTTCTTTTGCTCGTCCTTGGTCTGCACATAGAGAGGCGTAAAATCAACACCGCTTTCGTTGATGTCCGGCGCCAGGACCTCGATGCCCATCCGGCCGCACTCGGCGATATAATCTACGACCTTGTCGGTGTTGTCCATTTCGTAAGTCAAAAGGGCGGCCATGAACTCGACTGGCCAATGAGCCTTCAAATAGGCGGTCTGATATGCAATAACAGCGTAGCGGGTTGAATGGCTCTTGTTAAAACCATAACCTGCAAATCGCTCGATAAGCTCGAAAATCTGTTCGGCTTGTTGTTTCTTGAGCCCTTTATCGACACAGCCGGCTACGAACCTTTCCCGCTCCTTGGCGATGGTTCTGGCCTTCTTTTTGCTTATTGCCTTGATGAGGGTATATGCCTCTCGCAGCGGTATATCGCCGAGCCGATTACAAATCCGCATCACCTGCTCCTGATAGGTCATAATGCCGTAAGTTTCTTCGAGCACCTCCGTCATAATCGGGTGCGGCAGGCTCCATTTGGCACCATGCTTTCGGTCGATGTAATCCGGAATCAGTATCATAGGTCCCGGCCGATAGAGGGCATTGGCGGCTATCAGCTCTTCTATCCGGTCCGGCTTCATCTTCATCAGCAGGTCTTGCATACCGCCGGACTCAAACTGGAAAATCCCTTTTGTTTTGCCGTCTGAAAACAGCTCAAAAACCTTCGGGTCGGTAAGGTCAAGTTTTTCCAGGTCGATGTCAACACCGTGAATTTTTTTGACCAGCTGGCATGCTCGCTCTATTACGCTGAGGGTCTTCAGGCCTAAAAAGTCCATTTTCAGCAGGCCGACCTTCTCGACCATCGGCCCTTCGAACTGGGTTATGATGTCATCGGAGCTTGGTGCCTTATACAAAGGCACAAAGTTGGTCAACGGCTCATCGGCAATTACAACACCGGCTGCGTGGACCGATGCGTGGCGGGCAAGGCCTTCGAGCTTTTGACCGATATCAATTACTTTTCTTGTCAGCTCGTTTTGCTCGTATGCCTGTTTTAGCTCGGGCTCAGTTTTCAGCGCTTTATCGAGTGTCATATCGAGCGAGAACGGCACAAGCTTGGCCAATCTGTCGGCCTCAACCAAGGGCACGCCGAGCACCCTGCAGATGTCACGGATAACCGCCCGGGCCTTCATTGTTCCGAAGGTTATTATTTGCGCCACGTGGCCGTATTTCTGGCGGACATAGTCGATGATTTTTGCCCGGTGGGCCTGACAAATATCGATATCGATATCCGGCATCTCGTTACGATGTGGGTCCATAAATCGCTCGAAGAGCAAATCATATCGAATGGGGTCAACATCGCACAATCCGAGGCAGTACCCGACTATCGTCCCTACGCCGCTTCCCCTGGCGCCTATGGGAATATTGTTTTCATGTGCATATTTGCAGAAGTCCCAGACGATAAGAAAATAGCTGGCAAAGCCTTTCGATTCAATTACGTTCAGCTCTCTGTCGAGCCTGTCCTTTATTTGGCCGGTTATTTCGTTGTATCGCTTTTTTGCTCCTTCATAGCATAGTTTTATAAGGAATTTTTCGGGTGTCGAGCCGTCCGGCGGCTCAAAGCGCGGCGCATGCCTGGTTTTTAAGTCAATCTCAACATTGCAGCGCTCGGCAATAGCCGGGGTGTTATCACAAGCCTCGATAGTTTCTGTAAAAAGCATACGCATTTCATCGGGGCTTTTTAGATAGACGTCCGATGGATAAATCATTCTGCTCGGGTCATCAGACCTTTTGCCGGTGCTTATGGCACAAAGGCAATTGTGGGCCTCGTGGTCGTCTTGTTCCAGAAAGTGCACATCGTTTGTCGCCACCAGGCCGAGTCCTTTCTTTTTCGCAAGGTCTATCAGTCCCTGTAGAATATTCGGGTTGTCTCCTTCGTGTTTTTGTATCTCGATGAAGAACCTGTCGGGCCCGAAAATCTTCAGGTAACTTTCCGCCGCTAAGCACGCCGCCTTTTCGTTTCCTCTAACAAGCTCGGCAGCAATTTCACCTTTCGGACAGGCCGATGTGCATATTAGGCCCTCGTTGAGCTCGGTGAGGATTTGCTTATCAATCCTCGGACGATAATAAAATCCTTCAGTGAAACCGATGCTCGCCAGCTTCAGCAGGTTTTGATAGCCGATATTGTTTTCAGCCAACAAAATAAGATGATATGCAGCATCGGTTATGCTGGTTTTTGTCCTGTCGAACCTGCTGCCGGGGGCGATATACGCTTCGATGCCGAGGATTGGCTTGATACGTACGGCGATTGCTTTTGTATAGAACTCGATGACGCCGAACATATTGCCGTGGTCCGTAACGGCTACAGCGTCCATATCGAGTTTTTTACATTGCTTGAGCAGATTATCGAATGTTATTGCCCCATCCAGCAGCGAATACTGGCTGTGCAGATGAAGATGCGTAAATCCTTTATTTGCCATAACTTAAGCCGTCCTTCTAATCTTTCATTAACACAATTATCATAGGTAGATATTTTATAGTTGTCAATTGAAATATCAGGATAACATTACTCAAACTTACCGATCTTCCGTGTCATTCCCGCGCAGGCGGGAATCCAAAATAAAAAGTCATTGCGAGGCCTGTCTTTTAGGCCGAAGCAATCTCAATACTGTTTAGCCCCCCAACCCCGAAGGGCGTTGTGGGGTCACCCAACTTCACCACACAACGTCCATAATACCTGTCCCATAATCTATCGCGGATTACGCACATTTCACGGAGAAATAATCAATAGTAAATAGTTTTGAAAATTGGAATTTTTGATATTGTATATTTTTTAGGATTTAGAGTTTAGAATTTAGGATTTTGCCGTTCTTTTTTCCTTGCCTTTCCCTTCTTTTGTGTTATTTTACTTCCCTAAAGGCGTGATGCAGCCGGGGCGGAATACTTCTTTGAATCGTCCGTTTGTCTTTCCTGCGCAGCCGTGTAGGGTGTGCAACTTGTTTGCACACGCGGAATCACTTAATGAAAGAGATTGAGAAAAGCAAGAAGCAATGGGAACTTCTTATAAAGGCAGAAGAAGTTGAAGTTTAAGTCAAAAACATATAGGTTTGGTTGACCAGTTCTTATGTCAGTGTTAATAATAGTATTCGACTTCAGTGCCTAAGAACTACACCGTTGAGACCAATGATAATGTAATATAAGAAAAGATTTTGGAGAAGTCTAATGAGCAAAGATATGAAATTTGCGGATGTGTCAGGAGATGAACTTGCCGTCTCTCCAGAAATCCCAAAGGAAGAACGTTATCTTAGGACACAAGCGTATGACAAAAGTGTAAGCGACCTGGTTTCAATGATGCGTAATGAAGATATTATCTTAAATCCTGATTACCAGCGAAATTATATTTGGGATAACAAGAAAGCTTCCCTTCTGATAGAGTCCATACTATTGAATGTCCCAATCCCAATCGTTTATGTTTATGAAGATGAAGAAAGCCATTGGGTCGTAGTTGATGGATTACAAAGGTTATATACTCTAAAAAGGTTCTTTGATAACCAACTCAAACTGGTAGGTCTTGAAGTTTTAACAGAATTAAAACAGTCTCAATTTTCTACACTCAATCCTAAAGCAGAGAGAATACTGAAGAATGGCATAATAAGGGTGATCACTATCTTAAAAGAATCACATCCTGAGATCAAATACGATATTTTTCAAAGACTGAATAGAGGCGCAGTAAGATTAAATGAGCAAGAATTAAGAAATTGCGCTTTCAGAGGTCCTTTCAACGATCTACTTAAAAGGCTCAGAGAGAATGATTTATTCCTAGAATGTCTTGGTTTTAAAAAACCACACAAAAGGTTTTACGATGCCGAGTTTATATTGAGATATTTTGCACTGTCTGAAAACTTTGACTCTGAATCGGGTAAGGTTAGGTCGTATTCTAGCAAAATGAAGACCTTCCTAAACAATTTCATGGAGAAGAAGCGAAAAGCAGACAATGCCGAGTTAGAACAATTGGAGAAGAGATTCGTTGAAACCGTCGAAAAAGTTCGCCTTGTTTTTGGAAAACAAGCTTTTCGCAGAATCACAATCGGTGGAATTATAGAGACTAGGATAAACAGGGCTTTAATGGATGTGATAATGATTAGTTTCGAGCAGCATTCTTTGGATCGGCTTAGGGAGAAAAAGGAAGAGATTTTGCGCATCTACCGTGAACTACCTGAGACGAATAGCGAGTTTTCCGATGCAATATCCTATGGCACTTCTGATACGAAGAAACTGGAGTATCGATTGAAAACATGGAGCGCCGCATTAAGAAACTTGGTGCAGCACTAAAATGGAAGCATCGTTTATACGCTACAAAGATTTCGGCAACGCCTTATCTGAAATCGACTTTCTTGTGCAAATCGCCAAGAGTTATGAGAAAGATGCAGACAAGTATTACACGTTTAACAAGTCCGCTATACTCTTATTGTTAGCCAAATTCGAGGTTTTTCTAGAAGTTTCAGTTCTTGAGCATGCTTCTAAATTAGAACAGTTGAGCTTGTCCCCGGACGATCTGCCCGAGTTGATGAAGCTTCATAGTACTAACTCTGCGCTTAATGATGAATTTGTCGCTCGACTCCGGAATCTGAATATGACTGCCATTGAAGAATTGAAGCTGATACTGCCACTGTGGAATTCTTCATCGCGTCTGGACACTATTTATGTCAACAGTAAATTTGATTACGGGAAGCACGGTCCTAGGGAAATAAAAAAGCTATTTAGTCGAATAGGAATAAAAGATGTGTTCGAGATGTGTCCAATATACGAAAGACAGGAGACTCTGAATCGCCGAACTAAGGATCGCATAAGAGTAGATTTGGTTGCAGATATTAATGCTATGACAAACTACCGGAATCATATAATTCATGAGGATCGTGCGCCGACCCTAACACATGGCCAGATACAAATTTATAAGAATCGGTTACTCTTATTTGCTGGCGCTTTAGCTCGCCTTCTTGATAAAGGTATTAGCCAAATAAAAGCCAAAAGCGGCATTGGAGCAGGGGATACCGGTAATAGCAGTGCGTGAGAACAAGAACCGGATGCGGAACGATGGACCCGACTTCGCGTTAGCTGCGCCGCGGCAGGGGATGACCAAAAAAAGTGCTTTTTTGGCCGTTTTCTTTTGACTCTTGTTTGAAAATATGTTAAAATACCCGTATGTTAGCTTGTCCCTTAGGGGCCAGCAGGCTAACATAACCCGCCAGTAGGCGAAGATAAATCGACATTTCAAATTGCATGTCGTAAGCCAGAAGGCCCAGTCAAATAACTAATTAACCAATAATAAAGATGTTTTCCTAATGACTACCGAAACCCAAATTTTATCCAGCTTGTCCCCGAATGTCGTAGTCGGGGATCCAGATGGTGCATGCCTATCTCAGCGGGACCACCATCCCCAACCGCCTATCCAGCCCATCTTACCAACAATTTACAACCTTTTTATGCAAAACAAACCCAATCTTGTCCGCCGTAGGCGGATTGCAAATGAACATATACTCATTATTAACAATGGTTTACGAAAATAAACAAAATTGGACACTTGGTGAAAACAAACCCAATCAAACCCAATCTGTATTCTTGCCGTCGAGTAACGAATAAATGTTTATTAGCAAAACAGTAAAAACCTCTTGTGCCCGCCTTTGGGCTCTATTACAATGCTTCCGAGAAAATTTTGATAAGCCAGGGGAGCGAAAGGCTGAGTGTTCGGCTCGGCCCAAGCTGAGAGATAACCCTATGAACCTGCTCGGGATAATGCCCGCGAAGGAAGGCAAAATAGATTTGAAGCACTCCTTCTTGTCCGCCGTGGCGGATTACGGCAGTGCTTTTTGTTTTTTCACAGTAAATAGAATCCGTGTAATTTATGCCTTTTTATGGTATCCGTGGTTAAGAAAGGGAACGAAAGTGATAGAAACAGATATTTCCAGGGCGATTATAGAAGAGTACAACAGAAGATTATTAGAGCATCTCGAAAATGATGTTGTCATAGTCGGTGCAGGTCCTGCGGGCTTGGCCGCCGGCTATTATTTAGCTAAAGAAGGAGTCAAAACCACCATTCTCGAAAAAAAGCTTTCAATCGGCGGCGGAATCTGGGGCGGTGCCGCAGGCTATAACGTCATAGCCGTCGAAGACAACGATATTCTGGACGAATTCGGCATAACTGCAAAAAAACAAAAAACACTATATACGCCTAAAGGCATCCTGTATATTACCGATGCGATTGAATTCGCCACAGCCCTGGCCTACAAAGCAAAAAAGGCGGGAGCCGAGCTCTTCAATCTAATCGAGGCTGAAGACATCATTGTAAAAAAGGACGCTGTGGAAGGAGTGGTAGTCAACAACACAGCCATCAAGCTTGGGCGTCTGCATGTTGACCCGTTTTGCATCCGCTCCAAGTGTCTCGTGGACGCAACGGGACACCCCGCCGAATTGGTTGCGATGCTCAAAGAAAGAAAGCCGGAGCTTTTTCCGAATAAGAT
>JBAQFY010000376.1:0-4145 GCA_049287505.1 Sedimentisphaerales bacterium
ATACCAATTGCATTTAATTACTGCGCTCCTTGTGTTTAGCACAAAAGGGTGGCAGCCTCAAGCGCAGCTTGGGGATGGCTCGCTGCTCTTTATATAAAGCGCAGCTTTTAATTACAATTGGTATAAGTAGGCAGCGTCAAGCTGCCCGGTGGACGAAGGCAGGCTTCTATGACAAAGCTTGCTTTGAGAACAGAACCTGCCGGGAACACCAAGCTGGCTAAATCCGTGTCAATCTGTGTAACTTGTGCCCGAATAGGCGGGTATCCGTGGTAAAATAATTACCTATTGCACCTAAACTAACAAAATGTTAATTTCAAAAAAGTGTTAATTTTAGGTGAATTTATACCCAAAACGCGCGCATCTCTCATAACTTTTTACTCATTTCTGACCATTTCTACCCCATTTTTTACTGTTTTATTCTTTCCCCTCTTGCCCAGACTCTCCATATAGACATACCAACCCCCATTTTTGACCCAAAAACAAGGATTTGCCCCTAAAATCAGAAAAAAAACCCTGAAAACCACCTATTTTCCCCCATTTTGGGAAATTTTTGTTATGACTTTTGTTAATATAGGTTACTGGTTTTACTGAAAAGCCGAGCCCTTTTCGAACACCTTTGTTTCCTGAGCCTTTTTGAACTAAGCTAATTTTCCGCGTAGCTAAAATCGATGTCAATCAGTTGGTCGCTTCCGGCCTCAATATATCAAATGACAGCTTTATAAACGGTCAATACGAATTCATCGGCGGCGCTGGCACGCTCTGGGCTATGGATACGATAACCAAGACTACCACCGGAGACCTTACCCTAAGGGGCGTTACGGATATAGACCTCGACAGCACAGTAGAAGTTCAGGCCGGAAGTCTTTTTATAAAGGATGATTTCCATGCGTCCGCAGACCTGCTTGCCGGTCAAGACATAACCTTTGCCGGCTCTCTGGTAAACGGTGAACTTGATGGTATAGGCGACCAGAGGATAAGCGCTTGACCCGGCAAAAATTGCCCATGCGGAAGATAATAATCACCCTGTTTGGCCATATTTTACAGAGAACAACAAGCCCAATGCCTGGGGTTTATACGATATGCTCGGAAATGTTTGGGAATGGTGCACGGATTTGCAGAATAACTCTGAGCCGGTAATTTATGGGGGCTCACGCCTCTGTCCGCCTGAATATATCAGTCCGGCGTCAAAGTATGAATTCAAGGCCCAGGCCTGTGATGTTGGGTTCCGCATTGTTATACCTGCGAAGTGACTATCTTACCTGAGGCGGACTATATTAAGGTAATGGAGATGTGATGATGTAAAGCAAAGACGAAACTATTCCGGCCCCTCAATCGTTTTAGTTATATTTACCCGCTGCCCAACTTTCTTGAAGTGGGACATCGCATCTTCACGGTTAGGAAAGTCTTTTTGCGTGAAAAAGAGGACGGTTTGTCCTATACGAATCTGGTCGCCGTCCATTAACGTTGTCTCGTTGTCGATTTTTTTGTTGTTGATAAATACACCGTTTTTGCTCTTCATGTCGATTGCAGAATATTTCCCGGTTTCTTTGTCGAAATGGATTTGCACGTGTTTTCGGGAGACCCCATCATCAAGAATTTGAATTAGAAGTGCTTCATCCCTGCCTATCACAGTTGTTCGTCGGCCAAGCGGGTAATAGTCGCCTTTTTTGTTTCCAGAAATTACAATAATGGAAGCCATGACAACTCCTTGTAACAAATACTGAACCGGATAAAAGTCGTCAAATATCGGTTGGTCGATATACCGCCGCCGGAAATTACATTAGCTGCTTTTCGAGCATTGCGAAGCAGATATCGCCTTCAATCGCTATTGTTGGTATGCTATTGGCTATTCGCAATAAAATCAAGTTTTTTTTCGGCTTGGTTTTAAGATTTTGTCATATTGCTTTCTGATAGAAGGTGTTACCGTAGATTTTTTCTCCTTTTGGTTATACTCCTTGTCTTTCATACAGGGATAAGATGTTCCCTGGACAGCCCAATTTTAAGGTTCTCAGGCGTTGACATTCCCAGCCGTAGAGGGATATAATCCAAAGCGGTGTGACTACTCAATTTCTGTGCAAGGGATTTGGCAGTGTATTCAAATATACGAGGCATTTTAATGAAGAGATTTATCCTGTTTGCATTTGTTATTTTATTGTTTAGCCATTTATTACCTGCACAGGATAATAAGGTTGGAAAATGGGACATTTATGAAATATCACTGCCTGGACCATCAGCTCCCAACCCGTTTGTTGGCATTGAGCTGAGTGCTGTTTTTAAAAATGGTGACAGAACCTTCGAGCCGGATGGATTTTATGACGGGAACGGAATCTTTAAAATCCGTTTCATGCCGGACAGGGAGGGTCTTTGGACTTTTAAGACTAAGAGCAATCGCGACGCGTTGAACGGTAAGCAAGGGCAGTTTGTATGCACCGCTCCTGCCTCAGGCAATCATGGTCCCGTGCGGGTGAGAAATCAATATCATTTTGCTTATGAAGACGGGACGCCATTTTTTTTATTTGGGACTACGATTTACGAATGGCCATTTCAACCACAAAAAAGAAAAAAGCAGACTATTCAAACCTTAAAGAGCTCGCCTTTCAATAAAGCCCGCTTTCTGCTCATACCCCCCTGGAGGAAGGAATATGTTGAAGGGCCGGATGCTTTGGATTGTTTCCCGTTTGAAGGCACTTCTAAGGAAAACTGGGACTTTTCCCGGTTCAATCCTGTTTTTTTCCAAAGATTGGAACAATGCGTGTTAGAGCTGCGGGACATCGGCGTTCAGGCTGACCTCATACTTTTCCGGCCTTACGATAATGGGAAATGGGGGTTCGATAGAATGGATGCTGAAACCAATGACCGCTTTGTTCGTTATGTAGTTGCCCGTTTCGCGGCCTACCGCAACGTCTGGTGGAGCCTCGCCAACGAAAACAGTTTCATTCGGCATCTAACCGATGCTGACTGGGACCGCTTTTTTCAGCTTGTGCAGGCAAAGGACCCTTACCGGCATTTACGCTCCATTCATAATGCCGGCCGGATGTATGATTATTCAAAACCTTGGGTTACGCATGTGAGTCTTCAATATTATAATGCAGTCCGCGCGTTTGGGGTATCACCGCTGTTAAGAGATATCTATCGAAAGCCGATTGTGCACGACGAGATTAATTATGAAGGGGATATTGATAAACGCTGGGGACAATTATCCGGTGAAGAAATGGTTTATCGTTTCTGGGTAGCTTACATCGGTGGCGCTTACGCAACACACGGAGAAGTTCTTACGCATCCGACCGACGAAAAATGGACCTCAAAAGGCGGCAGACTTCATGGACAGAGCACCGCTCGGATTGCCTTGCTGAGAAAAATAGTCGAGGATGGGCCAAAGGAGGGGCTTGAACCGATAGACCAATATTACATAAGAAATGCTGCGGGTAAGTATGGAGAGTATTATTTGTATTATTTTGGCAAGGAAGAGGTAAAAGAGTGGGAGTTCAGGTTGCCGGACGAAGCCCTTGAACCGTCAATGCAATTCAAAGTCGATTTAATAGACACCTGGAATATGAAAATAACTTCTGTGGAACAGATATTTGAAATAGAACAGCTGGACCGTTACGAATATATTGATAAAAACAGGTCAAAAATAAAATTACCCGGCAAACCTTATATGGCTTTGAGGATACACCGGATTAGATAAGTGTTCAGCAATTTCCGGCGTTTTTGAAGAAAAATATCAGCGTGAACCTCCTTAAAGGTAAATCAATCGTCAAAGCAGAAGCATCAAGTCGGCCTCTATCATGTCCGGAAGTATGGCTATTTGCTGTCCCGAATCATCGGGCATGCTTTTGTGCTATGAGATGAAAAAAAGCTTGCCAAGTGCAGTGCCGTGAATATAATGAGCAGCAATGGAGTCCAACCGATGTTGGGCCAAGAGCAAATGCTGACTATAGGAACAAACATAGCATTTTCCGTAAGGGATACTGCGTATAAAGTAAACACCATTCGTTAGGAGAAGACACATTATGAGCGAAATTACAAGGAAAAGCACGTCGCGTCGTGAGTTTTTGAAGAACACCGGCCGGCTCGCCGCGACCTCAGCTCTGGTAGCTGGGATTGTTCCGCGCGCCTATACAGCGGAAAACAATACAATCAAG
>JBAQFY010000377.1:0-2656 GCA_049287505.1 Sedimentisphaerales bacterium
ACTACTTTTCCCTTAATTTCAAACAGTTCTGCCATCTTTTATCCTTTCTCGCGGATGAGGTTACTCATCCACGCATTCACTCTCATAATTTGTAGGGTGTGCTTTAGCCCACCAAAAAAACTACCCGCATCATCTCGGTGGGGCAAGCCCCGCCCTACATATATTCCGGCAGTTTTTTCTCTAACGGCTTACGCTCGAATCTCATAAACACCGGCAGACCGTCCTCATCGATTCTGATGGGTGCCTCGCCCTGTACCAGAGGCCGAACGTAATCACGCATCGCATCGGTGATATGGTTGCCCTTCTCGTTTATAAACTCAGCCGGCACCTTCTTTTCGCCGTTGGCCACATCCCTCAGCTCCGCCAGCCCTGTCGTGCATTTATATTTAGCGCCTTCTTCGCGGACCAGAGTTACCATTTTGCCGTTCACACCTTCGATGGCATTTTTCACCGCCCTCTGCCCGCACATATATGCCTCGTTGACGTCGGTTAGCGAAGCAAAGTGCATGGCACTTCGCTGGTTGGTGCCGAGCTTATTGAAGCGGGCCTTTATGCCGACTTCCTTCTCTATCATTGCTTTTAGCATCTCAGCAACACCACCAAGCTGAACATGCCCGAAACTATCCTTGCTGAACGCTCCTTTATCCGCTGTTACGTATTTTCCCTTATCATTTTTGAGCCCTTCGCTGGCGACGATAAATACTCTGCCTAAACGTTTTAACACCTCTTTGACGTCGCTGACGAGCTTATCGAAGGAAAAGGCCGCTTCCGGCATATAAACAAGGTGCGGTGCATCTTCAGGACATCGGGCGGCAAGGCCCGTTGCCGCCGCTATCCAGCCGGCGTTTCTTCCCATCACCTCTAAGATAGTGCAGGTATCTGTCGTATAAAGTGCCTCGGTATCTTTACCGGCCTCAGCCGCACAGGTTGCGACATATTTTGCCACGCTCGGATAACCTGGGCAATGGTCGGTGAAGGCAAGGTCGTTATCGACCGTTTTGGGAATGCCGATACAAACCAGCTCATATCCGGCATCTGCGGCTAACTTGTTGACCTTGTCGGCGGTGTCCATCGAGTCGTTACCGCCGGCATAGAAGAAATAACGGATATTATGTGCCTTGAAGACATCGAGCACTCTCTCGAAATCGGCCTTGGATTCTTCGAGCGATTTTAGCTTATATCTGCAAGAGCCCATGGCTGCCGCCGGCGTTTGCTTGAGCGCCTCGATGGCCTCGGGCTTTTCCGCCGAGATATCAAACAAATCTTCCTTGAGCACTCCTAATATGCCGTTCGTTGCACCTATGACACTGCCGATTTTACCGGATTTCATCGCTTCCTGTATTACACCACAGGCACTCGAGTTAATTACCGCCGTCGGCCCGCCGGACTGTGCAACAATAGCATTAGGTTTCGAATCCATCGTAATTATTCCATTACAGTTTTCTTGAAATCTTGATTAAATCACCAATCTTTGGCAGAATATACAAAAGGCCGGCTGTGATTTCAACTGTTTTTAATTTCGGGTTTGCTCTGTAGATAAGACCATATGTCATTTCGACCGAAGCCCCCGTTCTTGCTTTCGCAAGAAAGCACGGGGGCGAAGCGGAGAAATCTATTTAAAAAAAGAGGTTTCTCGGCTTACCTTATCGGATTCTTCGGCTCGCTCGAAATTACAATTACAATGTTTTCCATAAAGCATTTTGAAATTAAAACCCAGGATTAAGGCCTGGTAGCTAACATTAAAAGGCCAATTTATGTCTGAAAATACGAACGACAAAAGCAGGATGGTTCCTGTCTTGCGGGGTCCCAGGATTGCCTGTCGTCTCGAAGTGCTGCCTGGCGGCCGTATTCTCAAAAAGCTCACCAATGCGGCCAATTTTGGCTTTGATGCGGTCTCGCTGCCGGGCCGGTTCTTAAATGACTACCTTGACGAGCTGCGCGGGTGCCTGTCGAATAGTCCCTTACCGCTTGTTTCAATGTCTCTGGGATTTTCAGGCTCCCTGCTTAGCCCCTACGAAAAGGTTCGAGAACAGTGCCGGGACAGTTTCCTGAGATTATTTGATATTTGTGCGGAATTGGGAGTGGCTTATGTCAACGTTCCGCCGGTGCTCATTGAGGATAATCCGGACAGAATAACCGACCCGGGCCCGTACGCCTCGGTTGAGCAAGCCCAGGATGCCCTGCTCATCGAGCAGTTGCCCGACTTGGGTGACCAGGCGAAGAAAAGGGGACTGATGTTTCTCCTCGAACCGGTTAATCATTATGAGTCGGAATACCTTAACAACGTCCCTCATGCTGCCAAACTGTGCGAAACTTTGAACCATGACCATATTGGGCTTACATGTGATTTCTTTCACATGCAGCTTGAAGAGCTGAGCATACCGCAATCGCTCTCCAGAGCTGGCAGGTGGATTAAGCACGTACATGTTGCTGAAAATACCCGTGTCGAGCCGGGCCCCGGCTCACTTAACTTTAAGCCCGGCTTTCAAACACTCAAAGGGTTAAAATACGGCGGTTTTATCGAATTGGAATGCCGCAAACTTTCCGGCCCGGCAGAAAAAGTCCTTCCAAAATCCGTCGAGTATCTCCGGAGACTGTGGAAGCAAGCCTGAAATATCAGAATCGGAAATTGTAGGGGCGGTTCGCGAACCGCCCC
>JBAQFY010000378.1:0-9823 GCA_049287505.1 Sedimentisphaerales bacterium
GGCAAGCTCATCTTCAATATCCACATCTTTGGTCTGTGCCTTTCTCTCGATAGATTTTATGCGGGCGTAGGCGTACTGCATATACGGAGCGGTGTTGCCGTCCATCGCTAACATCTTATCAAAACTAAAGACATAGTCGCTCGTGCGATTGTTGGAATAATCCGCGTATTTGACGGCACCGATTCCGACTGCCTTGGCGATTTGCTCTTTTTTATCTTGTGAAAGCTCCGGATTCTTTTCTTCGACTACCGCCTTTGCACGTTCAACCGCCTCATCGAGCAGCTCTTTTAATTTTACATTCTCGCCGGCGCGTGTCTTCAACGGCGTGCCATCATCTCCCAAAATACTGCCGAACATAACGTGTGAAAGCTCGATATCATCGCTGACCCAACCGGCCATTTTAGCAACGGCAAACAACATTTCAAAATGCAGCTTCTGGCGGGCATCGGTAACATAAATTATGGCGTTCGCTTTCAATTCGTCAACTCGGTAGCGCAGTGCCGCCAAATCCGTCGTGGCATACAGATATGCCCCATCGGACTTTTGAATAATAAACGGCAACGGCTGACCTTCTTTATTCTTAAATCCCGGCGGGAAGACACAAACCGCGCCATCAGACTCTTTAGCCCATTTGTTTTTCTTGAGGTCAATAATCACATTTGGTAGGTCGTTCTTATATTCACTTTCACCGCGGATGTGATGGTCATACAGTCTTACCTTTAAGTCTTTGTAGATTTGCTCATAATGTTCTTTAGAAGCGCGGATAATTTCTCTCCAACGGGCAAGCCAGATCTGATTACCAGAATGCAAACCTGCAATTGCTTCACGTGCATCCCGTGCAAAGTCTTGATCAGTGTCAAATAATTGTTTGGCTTCCTTATAGAAAGCCTCAAGATCGGCTAAGGGCATATAAGGAAAGACCTTTTCCCCACGCTTAATTTCTTCATCTCGTTTTCTCTCATAAAGTGCGCAAAGCATTCCAAATTGTGTACCCCAGTCGCCGATATGGTTTTGGCGGATGACTTTGTGGCCAAGAAATTCAAGTACATTGCAAATGCAATCACCAATAATTGTACTTCGCAGATGGCCAACGTGCATTTGCTTGGCAATATTCGGGCTTGAAAAATCGACAACGATAGTCTTCGGTTCAGCGGTCTTATCTATACCAAGAATGGCAATTTCCTTGTTGATTTCAAGTAACCTGTCCGCTAAAAACTCGGGTTTCAGCCGTAAGTTTATAAAACCCGGGCCTGCGACTTTCGGCGGCTCACAGATATCGCTGATATCTAAATTTTGAACGACCAGTTCAGCGAGTTTGCAAGGGTCGGTTTTGAGCTTTTTCGCCAATGGCATTATACCGTTTGCCTGATAATCGCCGAACTTAGGGTCGGTGGAGGGTCGTACTATAGCGGCACAATCATCACGGCCGGTAGCAGCGGCCATCGCTGTGCTAATTCGCTCCTCAAGTATGTCAATGGTTGGCTTCATTCAATAGTCTCAGATTATTCTTGTCCTCGACGGATAGCCGTGTTTGTCATTCCTGCGAAAGCAGGAATCCAGTAATTCTAAGAATAGATATTAATTGCTCAGTGTATAATACAAATCTTCCCAATTCGGATTAGAACTCTCGATTAATTCCAGCTTCCATTTTCTTTTCCACTTTTTCATACACTTTTCTCTTCCTATGGCATCGTCAATATTCTTATATGCTTCGTAATATACAAGATTGTGTACGTCGTATTTTTGAGTAAAGCCATCTACAAGATTATTTTTATGTTGGTTGACTCTTTCGAGCAAATTATTCGTAACGCCAATATATAATGTTCCATTTCTTTTACTCGCAAGCATATATACAAAATATTGTCCCATTTTTCTGGATTCCCGCTTGCGCGGGAATGACAATCGGAAACTTAATTTATGACAACCTTCTGATATTAATATTTCCCATCTGATTTTAGTTTCAAAGACTCTATGAATTTCAGGGTATTCTCGTATTTTCCCTTGTAAACGAACTCGCGTTCTTTTCTAAATTTGTTCTTGGCAACCTGGAACATTTCATTTATATGTTCCTCCGTGTACGGATAGTTAGTGAATTTGTATGCATATAGCCTTTCAAACACCAACTTACTTTTGATTACACCGTTTACATACTCCTTTTCCTTAACTGGGACATCGTATTTCATATAGTCTGATTCGTGATCAAGATAGCCAGAAAGATCTGTGATCTTCAATCTTTCGCTAACGCTGGGGGCTAAAACAAAACCTATCCAATTCTGTTTTTCCGAATATTCATATGCATCGATAAGTCCCGGGCCTATATAGATGTGAGAATTATGATCCGCATAAAGTTTACCAACGGTTAAAGCTCCCCTTGAAGGGAACTTTTTCCATATAAGACCAATAAGGAAATGTTGGGCTACTTGATTTATACAAGTAAAAGACTGAAGAGAATCATCGAAAGTAAAAAAAAGAAAGGAATCAAAAGCCCAAGCTGCTCCCACATAATCAGTCCAACAACTTACTCTCTCATCAACTTCTTTCAGAATGTCCCCATAATACTCTTCAACAAAAATATCCAAGTGATCTTTAAACTCAAATAAGAGTTCTTTGAACCCGAGTATGTCGAAGTAAGCTATCCAGCAATTGCAATTTATTGTTTCATTACTTTTCATTTTTTCTGGATTCCCGCTTGCGCGGGAATGACAATTAAATTCCTCGTTTAAAACTATCTTAGGATACGAGCAATCATTTTGCTGACATTCAAAGATAGCAATTTTCCCATAAAAATTTTACTTGTCGTCGATAACCAATCTTTCTGCGTCGCCCCAGAGTAATTCGAGGTCGTAGTAGTCGCGATATTCACTGTCAAAGATGTGTATTACGACGTCGATAAAATCGAGCAGTATCCAGCGAGCCTGTTCGTAGCCGGCCCGGCCGAAACGCTGCATTTTTTGTTTTTTTGCAGTTTCACAGATTTCATCGGCCACGGTGCGCATCTGCCTATCGCTTGTGCCGGTGGCAATTACAAAATAATCGGTGGCAGGCGATTTGCCCCTTAGATCCAGAATGGTAATGTTACTGCAATGCCGGCCGGCCGCCACCTTAGCTGCTTCCAGAGCAAACGCCTTTGCCGGATCTGAGACTTTCTTTTTTTGTGTCTTTGGTTTGGTTACAGAAACCTTTTTACGTGTTTTTTTCCTGGTAGTTTTTGAAGTTTTCTTTTTTACCAAATTTATGTCCTCAATGTTAATAAAAAAGGGCGGCCCGTTCGGCCACCCTGATAGATTACAAATATTAGACAATAACGTCAACAAATTCAATATTAAAGGCGTAGATTAAAGAACATAACCAACTTAACGGCTTGAGAGAACGCTATTGAGAGCCGTGCTGCGAATAAAATCAGATATGCCCTTGAACCCAAGATTCGTCGCTGCATTGGCAAACAGCAGTTTCTCTTCGGCAGTTAATCTAACATTCACCTGTTCAGTTCGCCTTCCGGCAGATGCCGGCTGTGGGGGTCTTTGACCGCACTCAATCATTGTCGCAACCGCAACCATCAGGGCATCTTCTGCAGCTTTGTAGCAATTCTCGGGTGTTTTGGCGTCTGCAAAGACGGTAGGAAGCTCAACAGAACTGCCGATAAAACCTAACCTCTCATTTCGCTCAAGTATGATACGGTAATCGGCCACAATCTTTCTGGCTTTGCGCACAATCGACTCCTTAAAAGGCTGCTTAAGCCTTTTAGATTTCGCCCCGCTCTTCGAGGAATTCTTTGAACTTCTTGACATATTCGGCATCTACTTTCTTATTATGTACCGGGATAAGCCAGGGCAGCTCTCCTTTTTTAACGAAAACCCGGTACGGCTCATAAATCTTTTGAAGTTTCCAGCCATGCGACTCAAAGAATTCTAATGCAAATTCGAAATCTTCTTTATTGGCCATCTCTGGGTCTCCTATATTTAAATGCTCTGCCAAATCCTTACCAATCGACTTTGTAGCATAGTTACAAAATCGCTGCACTCCTTGGCGGAACACCAGGAAGCCCATGAGATGAATCCTTCACTCCTTTTAACTTCCTGACGCTTGGCTATCATTCCTAACAACTATACATAGTATAGCCTGTGATATACAAATGTCAAGTGGTTTTTTAAATTTTTTTAAAATATTTTTTCAAGAATTAGCCTATTTGCCGCCGAGGCCGAGCCAGCCGCTGATAACCGGGGCGAATTTTACGACAACGCCTGAGAAGACCACGCTGACCATCGTCATCAGCTTTATCAGAATATTCAGGCTGGGCCCGGAGGTATCCTTGCAGGGGTCGCCAACTGTGTCACCGACGACGGCGGCTTTATGGGCACTTGAGCCTTTGCCGCCATGGGCGCCTTTTTCAATGTATTTCTTGGCATTGTCCCAGGCACAGCCGGCGTTATTGAGCGTTATAGCAAGGACAAAACCGCAGGTTAATCCTCCTGCCAAAAGTCCCATCACACCAGCTATACCTAAGAGCAGGCCTGTTGAAACAGGAATGATAATCGCCAGCAACGAAGGTAAAATCATCTCTTTTTGTGCCCCGCGGGTTGAAATAGAAACGCATCGGGCGTAATCAGGCTGGCCCGTGCCTTCCATAATGCCGGCTATCTCCCTGAACTGCCTGCGGACCTCATTGACCATGGCCCCTGCCGCTCTGCCGACCGCCTTCATTGTCATAGCACAGAATACAAAGGCCATCATAGCGCCAATAAAGAGACCACAAATGAGCTTCGGATTCATTATTGTCAGATTATAGGCTGAGATAAAATCCATAACTCCTGCCGCCTTTGCGGTTTCGGGGGTAAACGTAACATCACCAACCTGGAAAGTTCCGCCGGCATCTATTGCAAGCCGTGATATCCAGATGCGAACCTCTTCGATGTATGCAGCCAGCAGCGCCATTGCCGTCAGAGCTGCCGAGCCAATCGCAAAGCCTTTACCCGTTGCAGCGGTCGTATTACCGAGGGCATCGAGTGCATCGGTTCTTTTTCTGACCTCCGGGCCCAGTCCGCTCATCTCGGCATTGCCGCCGGCATTATCGGCTATCGGCCCATAAGCATCTGTCGCCAAAGTAATGCCTAACGTGGCGAGCATTCCGACAGCGGCAAAGCCGATACCGTAGAGGCCCATCGAAATATTCGAAAAACCGCCCGCAAAGCCAAATGCACACAGAATGCCAATCACAATCGCTACCACGGGCAACCCGGCCGAAAACATCCCGGTCGCAAAACCTTCAATAATTGTTGTAGCAGGTCCCATGTTGGCCTGTTCGGCAATACCCCGTGTCGGTTTGTATTCGTCGGATGTGTAATATTCGGTAAACTGACCGATGAGCACGCCGGCAATCAATCCTGAGACAACCGAGCCGAAGACGCCCCAGCTAATCCAGTCGGTACTGGCCATCAAACCAATTGCAACGAGGATTAACACAGAGCTGCCGAGCGTGCCAAACAACAGGGCCCTAAGGAGGTTCTTCTGGCTCGCATCTTCCTTACAACGAACCATAAAAATACCCAAAATCGAAAGCAAAATCCCAAGACCGGCAACAACCATCGGTGCCAGAACAGCCTTGAGCGGGTTCATACCGCTTTGTGCAACAGCAGAGAGCGGCAGTGCCGCTCCGAGAGCTGCCGTTGCAAGAATCGAGCCGCAGTAACTTTCATACAGGTCGGCTCCCATACCGGCAACATCGCCGACGTTGTCGCCGACATTATCAGCGATTGTGGCCGGATTTCTCGGGTCGTCTTCGGGAATACCGGCCTCGACTTTGCCGACCAGGTCTGCTCCGACGTCTGCGGCTTTAGTGTAGATTCCGCCGCCGACACGTGCAAACAAGGCCTGGGTCGAAGCGCCCATACCGAAAGTAATCATCGTTGTTGTAATTTCGACAAGCTTATGATGTGGGTCCATAGCTTCGGGCACAAGCTGCAATCCTAAAAATCTCAGTCCTGTTTCCATATTTGCCGCAGTGTAAACAATCTTATCAAGAATAAGATACCACAGGGATATGTCCAGCAGGCCAAATCCCACGACGACAAGACCCATAACCGCACCCGAACGAAAAGCGACCTGCAAGCCGCGATTCAAACTCTCACTGGCACCCTGAGCGGTACGGGATGAGGCGTTCGTTGCCGTCTTCATACCTAAAAAACCACACAATCCGCTAAAGAAACCGCCTGTCAGAAATGCGACCGGAACGAATGGATTCTGAACGCCCAGATAAGCGCAGACCGCCAGGATGACGAGAAGAATCAAAAATACGAGCGTTACAACGCTGTACTGCCTGAATAGATAAGCGTAGGCACCTTCACGGACGTAACGGGCTATGTTTATCATTTTTTCAGTACCTTCAGGTGCTTCCATCACCTTCTTATAGAAATAATACGCAAATCCCAAAGCCAACAGCGCAGATAGTGGGGCAATTGCCCAGCTTAGTGGCGTGCTGAGGAGCTCAGCCGATTCAGAGCTTTCCGCCGCCATTGCCGCCGTACTGAATGCAAAACTCGGCACCAAAAATCCAAAGGTACTCTTAGTGATTTTCACTTTTTTACTCCTTAATCAAAATTGACAACCATCTCTACTGTCATAACAGACTTAAAGTCGCAAGCAGTTTAACTAATCGGATTAGCTTTTCAACTGTTTTATTTCTGAAAGAAAAAAGAAAATGAAAATCGACAGGCCGAGACCAAAATAAAGTAGGAAAAACCGAAAATTCCCAACCATCAGACTATGCTTTCTCGCCTTTCACTTTGCGTTCTTGGTCTCTAAGTGTGGTAGTCAGCGTTGATTCTTACATATTCTGCGCTTAAATCACAGCCGAAGCAAAAATCGTCCGCTTTGCCTGCCCCTAAATCCACGGTTATTTCGTGCACGATTTGAGAAACAATCTTACTTGCCTTTCTTGTATTAAATTTTCTGGGCGTACCGTTCTTAAAAACGGTTATTGGCCCAAGCTTACAGGAGAGCTTATTCGGATTTAATTTCACACCCGCCGAACCGACTGCACAGATAATTCTGCCCCAATTAGGGTCGCCGCCATTGACTGCGCATTTTACCAGTGGATAGTCGGCTATCGCTCTGCAGGCCTTTGCGGCATCGGCCTTTGTAGCTGCGCCTTTGATAACGACCTTGAACATCCGCGTCGCCCCTTCGGCATCGAGAGCCATTTGTCTGGCCAAATCGCCGCAAACTTCAGCCAATGCGTTGGCAAATCTTTTATATCGCGGGCACTGACTTACTATCGGCCGATTGCCTGCTAAGCCGGAGGCAAGAATTATCGCGGTATCATTTGTGCTTTGATGGCCGTCAACAGTCAGCCTGTTTAACGAATTTCCGATGGCGCGTTTCAACGCCTTGCTTAACAGAGATTTGCTTATAGCGGTATCGGTCGTAATAAAGCAAAGTGTGGTTGCCATATTGGGCGCAATCATGCCGGCCCCTTTGACTGCGCCGGCTATTGTAACTTCAGCACCCGAAATCTTGATTCGGCGGAGGGCTTGTTTTGGTTTGGTGTCGGTTGTCATTATCGCCTTTGTAAAATCCAGGCCCGCCTTAGATGAAGCCGAGAGCTTCGCCACTGCTTTTGTAATGCCGGTGATAATTTTTTTAATCGGCAACTGCACTCCGATAATGCCGGTCGAAGCAACAAGGACATTTCGTGACTCGTATCTCGTATCTCGTATCTCACTTAATGAATGTGCTGTTTTGGTGCACATTGTAATTGCGTTTTCGATACCTTTTCGGCCGGTACAGGTATTAGCGTTGCCGGAATTGACAATTACAGCCGAAATATTAGGGCTTTTTGTATGCTTTTTGCAGATTTGTACTGCAGCGGAAGTGATTTTATTAGTTGTGAAGACCGCTGCTGCCTTCGCACCTGTCGGACAGACAATCAGACCCAAGTCTAGATCGCCGGATTTTTTAATCCCACAATACACACCCGCCGACAAAAATCCTTTAGGTGCAGTAATAGTATTATTAGCCATCTTGTGCCTCTTACTACTTCAATAATCTGTTAAAGCCTTCTAATATCCCTTCGTTCTCAGAAATCTTACTAAACTCTAAAAGCCATCCGGTGATGTATTCAAGATCAATCGAGTCTTTGTTCTTAATCAATATACTCTTTACGTCTTCGGCATCAATTGCTCTTGCTGCAACCATTTTGTGGATAATAACATCCTCGCACGAAGCGAATTTCACAGGATAATTATCGATGATGATTTCTTTAGCTCTTTTGATGGCCTTCGTCTCGTACGGAGAAAAAGAGAATATAAAATCTATGCGGATTCCCGAAGTCGGCTCCTCTGCAGGCAGTACATTCGTTTCTTTGGCAAAGTTCTTCGGGTTCTCATGCAGCATCTTCAGCTTTAACTTTTTGCACGTCTTTTCGACAAGCGCAAAGTCGTCTGCGTCAATCCCCAATGTTATGTCGATGTCCCGCGTCAATCGCGGTCTGCCATATATGAGCACCGCCTGGCCGCCAATTATCATGTAGGGAATTCTCTCTTCGTCCAAAGACTCAGCTATCTCTTTTATGAGCTTTTGTATCACAGACCCACCTTGTTTATCGCCCTGGCAATCCTTAAATCAACTTCCAAACCCTCTAAGATATTTTTTGAATTGATAATCCCCAACGACACGGCTTCCTTGTGCAGCGCTTCATATATAGCAAGGGCCTTTTTATAAGACAGATTTTCCTCTGCGTCTAACTTTCGATAGAACTCATCCAATTTTCGCTTGTTTTTTATCATTATTGACCCACCTATCTCATACTTAGAGCCATACCGTATCTTTAAGGACGCGGCAAATCCAGAGATTGACTTGCGCCTGCATTTTCTCCAATTCCTCGCGGGTGTAAGGGAAAACATCACAGCAAACTGACAGATTGTCAGGAAAAAAATCGGGAATTCTGTCCAGGAAACGCTTGGAACTCTCGCGCAAGATTATAAGCAGGTCCACGTCGCTGGCCGGGCCGTATGTGTCATTCGCATAAGAACCAAAAAAACCCACCCGTTCCACTTCCGGGTGTATTTGTTTGATGCTTTTCGCGTAATCTTTTAACTGGCGCAGGACATTCGCTTTGTCAGCAAATACAACCTTCACAGAATTCGATGATTTGTTGAGCATTTTCGATTGCCTGTTGCGCATCGGTTCTTGTGTAGTAGTCACCTGGAGCTCCGGAGTCAAAGCCGTTAGGATAACGTGTGGGGATATAATGCTTGTCCAGAGCTTTTGCAACATCTAACAGCCCCACCGGAACATCCGCCTTATCGCCGAGTGCGCCTAATAAGCCATAGACCGAGTGTCCCCAGCCTTCGCCGTGCAGGTGAAGAAAAACCGCCTTCACCGCCTTTTCCGCCGCATGCTGGGTACTAAAACACGACCACTCAAAATCCCCGTCCTGGCGGGCATTTACTGCGTGATTTAAATCGCGTTTGGCCTGGGTCAACCAATCTCTCGACCTATCCGGCATTTTCCATTCCTTTCTGGATAGATATTACTCTTTCCCTCGTTAAATATTATAAATCTAAATGGCTGACTTAACCAGCTTTTTTATTCTCAGAGTAGCTGTTTTCAAAGCTGGGTTGTGATTCTTGAGCGTCTGTCTTTAATAATTTTGGGGCCGTTGCTAAGGGCTCCGGCGAGAACCACATCCCTGAAATCAGCCATCGGGTCGTAAAATTTCCTGCTCAAATTGACTGTGTTTAGCATCAAGCCGGGGCGATTCTGTCGTAGCTGTTTTGCTATTTTGCCGTCCGGCTGGATAAAAAAAGATGGATACGGCGAATAATAT
>JBAQFY010000379.1:0-6890 GCA_049287505.1 Sedimentisphaerales bacterium
TCGATTTCTCGGAGACCGCGCAGCCCGCAGTCATAACGGCCAATAGAATGATAGCCCATACCTTTGTTTTCATACCTTTCCTTTTGACGACTGTGGTTGATTCTCTTGATGCCATCTTATAGTAATCGGCTCGGGCTCTCAAGTCTCTTTACCAAAAGGTTTCACGAGAATCAGCATTTGCGGCAGGAGGGTAAGGGCGGCGAGAAGTGCAATGAGCAGGGCTAATCCGGTCAGCAGGCCGAAATAAACGCTCGGAATGAAATTGGACATAACGAGGATGGAAAAACCGATGATTATTGTAATCGAGGTGTAATACAAGGCGCGGCCAATGCTTCCGTGGCATCGATGCATTGTAGGCAGATACCTGCGGTCTTTCTGAAATTCATCTTTGAATCGGTGGATATAGTGAATCGTATTATCGACGGCCATTCCCAGGCTGATAGCCGCTATGGTTATGGTCATCATATCCAGAGGGATTTTCAGCCAGCCCATTACTCCGAGCACACCTGCGATTGCAAGCACGTTCGGAAGCATGGCGATAAGAGCTAATTTCATCGACCTCAAGAGCATCAAAAACATCCCGGTCAGCAGCAGCACAGTAATGCCCAGAGTCAGTATCTGGGAACCAAACAGGCTTTGCAGCATATTGTTGTACAGGACCAAAAGGCCGGACAGATGAATATCTTCCTCATTAAGCTCCAGCATGCCGGTGAGGTCTTTTTTTATCTTCTTTAGCAGCTCGTTACGCTTCAGAGTCTTCTCGGAGTCCCTGACCCGGGTCCAAAAGCGGACCTGATTATACTCTACTGAGACGTAGGGCTTGATGAGCATTGTCTTGAATTTTTCCGGGCTTTCACTGTAGAGTAAAGCAAGTTCAAGACTGTCGAGAGGCTTGCCGCCGTTTAATTTCTCCGTAATTCTCAATAATGTGGCCAAAGATAACACCTTGCCGGTTTCAGGCAGGTTGTCAAGATAGTTGTGCACGTCCTTGACACGGGCCATCTTTTCGGCGTTAAACCAATATTTCTCGTCCGCTGCGGCCTTATCGTATTCATCGAACTGGTCAAATTCGTCGAATGTCTCATCACTTTCTGTCGCAGCGGACTTGCCGCGACCAGCCGTGCCGGAGTCGCGTCTCGGCAGGTGCGTCGCAGCGGGGGCCGGGGATGCTGTCGGAGTGCCGGATTCCTCGAAATCTATGATTACGTCCAGCGGAGTGGTGCCGCCGAGTTTTTCATCGATTACTTTCATGCCCTTATGTATCTCGGTATCTTTGTGAAAGTAGTCGATAAAACAATTTTCCACGTCTAATTTCGAGATGCCGATAATGCTGCCGGTAAGGAACAGGCCGCTAACACCCACGATCAGCAGACCGTGTTTTTCGGTAAATTTCGCAAGGATGGATGTCAGGGAAAAACGCCATTGGCCTGTTTTGGGGGGCGTTTCTCTTGGTATCAGTATCAGCACCGCAGGAAAAAGCAGAAAGGTCCCAATCAATGACACAATCAAACCTCCTATCATCATCCAGCCAAAGTTGATGACCGGCAGGATGTTACAAAGCACCAGAGAAGCAAAACCTGCAATCGTGGTCAGTGCCGCATACTCACAGGGCGTCAGTTTTGAAAGAACTGTGTCAAGAATCAGCCGTCGATTGGATGCTTGCGGATTCCGGACAAGCAGCTCTCGATAATACACAATCAGATGAATTACAATTGCCAAGGTGATGATTAGCTGCAAAGAGATGAAATTGGAGGATATGACCGTCACCTCCCAGCCGAACCATCCTAACAGACCAATCATGCAGATTACGGAAATCACGCAGCAGAGCATCGACAGTAATATCCAGTGTAT
The DNA here is from genome assembly GCA_049287505.1 of Sedimentisphaerales bacterium. GTDB lineage: Bacteria > Planctomycetota > Phycisphaerae > Sedimentisphaerales > Anaerobacaceae > NIOZ-UU13. The sequence goes on from JBAQFY010000379.1 coordinate 1,852, forward strand.
TCTCCTGAAGATGATAAACAGCATAAGAATCAAAAAGAGCAGAACCCCAAGCCCAAATACCTTCAGGTCGTTTTTGATGAAGGTTATCATGTCGTCTGCAATCATACTGACGCCCCCAAGAAACATCTCTGCATCTTGGCGATAGTTATTCATAATGGCGCGTATCGCCAAAATGTCCCAATGGCGCCGCTGTCTCATTACGTCTTTATATTTACGGTATTGCTCCTCCGCGTTCTTTAGCTCGGAAAGCTCTGTTGTAGTCAGTGAGCCGGTGTCTTTTTTTTGCCGCAGCTCATTGCGGTGCTCCTGCAATTCGCGATAAGCATCATCTTCTGATAAATAGACTAACAGAGCCGTAGTCTTTAAGTCCGAGCTTATTAACAGGTTCTGATAAATAGGACTCTGGCGGAATTCAATCCTGGCCAGGTTTATATCTATCGTTGGTGATTCGAGTGTGGGCAGCTCACCCGTAAGCTCCTTGAATGGGACTGGTGGACTTTCCACTAAAGGCACATCGAGGATGGAAAGCACCGATGAAACTCCCTTTAATGACCGTACATCGTCTCGCAGCCGGGCTAAGGTGGCCAGCGTATCCGGCGAGAACAGGTCGCCTCTGGGAGTATATGTCAGGACCAGAAAGTCTTGTTGTCCGTAGCGGGAGCTGATAACACGCGCATAGCGCAGGTCTTCGTCGTTCTCCAGAACCAGCGTCTCCGCGGAGGCGTCCAGCCTGAAACCTCTGGCGCCGAAGCCGAGAAAGCCAACCACTATCAGCGCGCAAAAAATGACTGTCTTAGGATGTCCCAGAACCACTCGCTCGAAAAAGAATGGTGCCACTGAGTGATGTTTCGTCATAATATCATGCCTGCTTAGCATATTGGGGCTCAATCATTTGGTGACTTCTCCAGCCGAGAAAGAAGCTCCTCAACAGTGCCGCGGCGAAGGATTTCATCGAATTGCGACCGGTAGGTCAGGAGGATGCTGACGCCCTGGATTTCCACATCATATATCTTCCAGCGTTTGTCTATTTTGCGAAGCTTGTATAGTATGGCCACCTTTTTATCCTCGTGTATTAGTTCCGTTGGGATAGATATAGTATTCTTTTTCTTTTGCTCTGCCGGCTTGAACAGGACTTTTTCATCTTTGTAAAGAGAGACTTTATCAAGATACGAGTTCTTAAGCAGTTCGCTAAAAAGCCGGGTGAATTTCTCACGTTGTGGCAGGGTAAATTTTGGCCAGTGTGTTCTTCCCAGCGCAAGTTTGGCCATTAGTGGAAAATCAAATATCGGAGTTACGATTTTATTGATTTTCTCCTCTTTTACGTTCGGGTCGATGTTCTTGTTCTGTAAAATTGAAATAACAGCGTTCCACTTGTAACGCAAGAGCTCATTCGGGTCGGTCGGGATATTCGGGTCAGTGGGCTCGTTCGGTTCATTCAGGTTATTCGGGGCATTCGGGTCCTTATTGTCCGCGTTAACAACCTGAAACGCAACCAGGAAAACCAAGACTGCACAAAGCAATCTGAGCCAAAATCCCTTAAGGCTGACTTTATCCATCTAAGACTCTCTCCTTATAAGGTAATCCGAAAATTTATTCCCATTCAATTGCTGATGGTAATCTGTTCGAAACATTTTTAAATCTTTCGGGGTTTCAAAGTGGTTTAGATAGGACATTATTTGAACTCCATAGTCTAAATTTACAAAAAGTTTAAAAATCTTCAAAAGATACACTCGCAGAATAGTTTGGCGCTTCTTTAGTTATTTGTATATCGTGCGGATGAGACTCACTGACCGAAGCGGCGCTTATACGAACAAATCGGCTGTTTTTTCTAAGCTCTTCAATATTTCTGGCTCCACAATAGCCCATACCCGCTCGCAGTCCACCGACTAATTGATAGACAAAATCACTGAGTGTCCCGCGGTATGGCACCCGCCCCTCGACTCCTTCCGGCACGAGTTTGCTTCCCTCAGTTGTGCTGCTTTGTCCGTATCTTTCCGCCGAGCCTTTGACCATCGCCCCTAAAGAGCCCATGCCTCTGTATTCTTTGAACTGTCTGCCTTTGTAGATGACTAATTGGCCCGGACTTTCTTTCAGGCCGGCAAACAGTGAGCCTATCATCACACTCGAAGCGCCGGCTGCAATCGCCTTGGTTATATCGCCGGACTGTCTTATTCCGCCGTCGGCAATAACGGGAATATTATGCTTTTGTCCGGCTCGGGCACAGTTGATTATTGCGGAGACCTGAGGTACTCCCACGCCGGAAATTACTCTTGTAGTGCAGATTGCTCCGGGCCCGATACCGACCTTCACGGCGTTGGCACCGGCTTCTATCAAATCCTGTGCCGCCTCTGTGGTGGCAATATTACCCGCAATAACGTCTATGTCGTACTCGGCTTTTATTTTCTTTACGGTATCGATGACGTTCTGCGAATGGCCGTGGGCGGTATCGACCACGATAATATCCACGTCCGCCGCTATTAAGGCCTCGATTCGCTCATACTCGTGAACGCTCACTGCAGCACCGACCAGCAGCCGGCCTCGCCGGTCCCTGGCCGCTATCGGATATTGCTGAACGCGGTCGATGTCCCTCATAGTAATCAGCCCGGCTAACTCGCCATTTCCGTCAACCAGCAGCAGCTTTTCCACCTTGTGTTCCTGCAGAGTCTCCTTGGCCTGCTCAAGTGTCGTCCCGGCCGGGCCTGTAACAAGATTGTTCTTTGTCATTATAGAGCGTATCTCGACGTCATAGTCTTTGAGAAATTTCAAATCTCTGCGTGTCAGAATACCTACCAGCTTTTTGCCATCGACGATAGGTATGCCGGAAACGTTCTGCTCGTTCATCAGCTCCTGTGCTCTCCTGACAGGCTGGCCCGGCGATAATGTTACCGGGTCGAGGATCACGCCGTGCTCGGAACGTTTGACCTTGGACACCTCTCGTTTTTGTGCCTCGACCGAAAGGTTCTTGTGAATTATGCCGATACCCCCTTCCTGGGCCAGCGCTATTGCCAATGCCGACTCGGTAACCGTATCCATAGCAGCCGAGACAATCGGTATATTTATCGTGATATTGTTGGTCAATTGTGTGCGGGTGTCCGCCTGGCTCGGCACAAAATCGCTTTGGGCAGGTATCAGCAGCACATCGTCGAAGGTTATTCCCTCAGCGACAATCTTATTCTTATCCATTTCTTGCTCCAATAATACGCAGTATCCCTTACGGGAGAAGTACCAGCCCCGCGTCTCCCGCCTGCACTCGCGTAACCGCAGGTGCGAGCGACGCGAGCCGGGGAGGCGGGCAGTTTCATTCCTGCAAAATATTGAGAAACGAGTATAATATTGCTGCAAACCATCGTCAAACCTATTTTTCTCTCCCCGCCATATCTCTTCTTGACATCCATAGTTTTTTTTGTTCTAATAATCGATGATTCAATCGTAGGAGGTTAGCTGATAATGCACCGGAATCGTATTTATTGGCCCCGTGATGGCGTGTCGGAAGTTATTCGGCCGGTACTTGTTATGGTGGGTTTGATGGCCACTGCTCAGCCGGTTATCGCCGCAGGGCCTGGCGTGTTCAGCGTTCGTGACTACGGGGCTGTAGGTAATGGCAAGGCACTTGACACTACGGCGATAAACAAAGCAATAGAGGCCTGTGCGGCGGCCGGGGGCGGCCAAGTCCTGTTCCCGTCCGGCAGATACCTCTCGGGCACCGTGCATCTCAAGAGTTACGTAACGCTCTTTCTCGAAGCCGGCGCCACGCTGGTCGGGACCAAAAACCTCGACAAATACCAGTATCCCGTACCCCCGGCCTTCATGCCCGAAGCCAAATGGGGCAAGTGGCACAGGGCGTTGCTCCTCGGCGACGGGCTGGAAGATATCGCGATTGCCGGGCAGGGCGTGATTGACGGCAATAAAGTCTTCGACCCAACCGGCGAGGAACGGATGCGAGGGCCACATACATTCGTATTCATCAATTGCCGCAAAGTTACAGTGCGCGATGTTTCTTTCGTGGACTCGGCCAACTACGCCATTCTCTTCCAGATTAGCGACCAGGTGGACATTCGCAATGTCAAATTCACCGGCGGCTGGGATGGCGTACATTTCCGCGGTGCGCCGGACCGCCCCTGCCGGGACGTGAGCATCGTGGGCTGCCATTTCTTCACCGGGGATGACTCCATCGCAGGTCGTTATTGGGAGAACACCCTGATTTCCGATTGCATTGTGAATTCCTCTTGCAATGGTATCCGGCTTATCGGCCCGGCCAGGGGCCTGATTATTCACGATTGCCTCTTCTATGGTCCCGGTATCCACCCCCACCGCACCTCGAAGCGTTACAACATGCTTGCCGGCCTCAACCTGCAGCCCGGCGCCTGGGACGCCACGCAAGGCAGTCTTGACAATGTGCTGATTTGCGATGTCACCATGCACAACGTTTCCACGCCGTTTCACTTCTCGCTGAAACCCGGCAACACCGCCGGGAACATCGTCGTCAACCGCGTAACGGCCACCGGTGTGTATCGGGCCGCATCTTCGGTCGAAAGCTGGGCGGACACGGCTTTCAAGAACGTCGTCTTTCGGGATGTAACTATCGAATACAAAGGCGGGGGCACTCTGAAACAGGCGGGCAAGAGCGTCAAATCACCGGGTGTAGATGCCCGGCCGCTGCCGGCCTGGGGCTTCTATGCGCGGAATGTGGACAACCTACAGTTCGACAATGTCCGGCTGCGCTGTGAGAAAGAGGACCTAAGGCCCGTGCTGCTCTGCAACGGCGTGAGGCGGCTTACACTGGACGGCTTCAAGTTCCCGCATTCAGCCGGTGCTGTGAACCTGATGGTTCTGGATAACGTTGACCAGCTTCAAGTTCAAGAGGCCGATGTATCACTTGTGCAGCCGCGGTGCACGGATATAAGACTTACTCCGGAGGATGTTTCAGGCCGCTTTGTCACGGGTGGTAAGTACACAGTAAGCGTGGCAGTCGAAAATGGCAGTAAGGAAGGGCTGGCAAAGGTCGAAGTAACTGTCATTGAGCAGACGACAACGCGTTG
>JBAQFY010000380.1:0-6889 GCA_049287505.1 Sedimentisphaerales bacterium
GTCTTATACGTTGATAACTCTATGGACCATGAATACTACAGCCTGAGCTATTTGGACTATCTGATGCTGCTCGCAATTCACGCAGCCGCAATCATAGAGAACTTCTGACACCCACGATATTTCGTACAAATCCGAAAATCGAATATCGAATATCGAAATCCGAAACAATATCAAAGCGACTAAAGTTTAGAGTGCCTAAAGTGCAGTTTTCGTTTAAGGTTGTTGATACTCGTATCGATGCTTGTCATAGAAGCTTGAAACTCGTTTCCCTCAAGCATCCAACGTCGAGCTTCCAGTCCGATACCAGCTTCGAGGCCGACAAACAAGCTTCTAAAACTGGGCGACTTTTGTTCACTTTAGCTCACACTTTAGGCACTTTAGCTCACTTGAATTTTTTTCGTATTTATCTTTTGTATTTGCCGACCAACTGCCCCTGTCCGAGGATATGCCCTTCCATGGCCTTTAGCAACTGTCGTTTATTGGCGCCGGCTTCCAAGCTAAGTTCTTTGTCAAGGGCATAAATCTTAAAAAAGTACCTGTGTGTGCCGCTCGGCGGACAGGGGCCGCCGTAGCCGATTCTGCCAAAGTCGCTAATCCCTTGTCTGGCTCCGTTAGGTAAAATCTTATCAGACGGAATGTCCTCCGCCAGCTTATTGGTCTGGGCAGGCAGATTAAACAAAACCCAGTGCACCCACGTACCCATCGGTGCATCCGGGTCATCGCATATAAGGGCGATACTCTCGGTACCCTCCGGAACCGTATCCCACCGCAGCGGCGGTGAGACATCGGCACCGTCGCAGGTGTACTTGGCCGGAATCAGACCGCCGTCCTCAAAGGCCGAACTCGTAATCTTAATCTCCATATTTTTGCCTCCTTCTGCTCCCAAATCAGCTTGTTCGCTGTCCTTGCAAGAGCAAAATAATAACAACGGCAATATTACAAAAATAACAACATTCTTTAACATAGCATTTCACTCCTATTCTATGTTACATCAGGCGTCTCAAATACTCAATAATACCGGGTAGCTGGTCTATTGTCAAAAACATCAGAGACAAAATCGCAATAATCCACATTGCCGGCTTAACTTGTCTAAACTTTCCTGAGATAATCTTTATAAGCACAAAGGATACAAAACCGAGTGCTAATCCCATACTTATTCGGTAGCTTACCGCTATCATGATTATTATTATCATTGCCGGTATTATTTCGTCCGGTTTTGAAAATTTAATCTTTCTGAACCCCTTAATCATAAACAGCCCTACCATAATCTGCGCCGGCGCCGTGGCGTAACCCGGTACAATTGCTATAATAGGGACAAAGAACAAAGCCAGGAGAAACATAAGCCCCGTACATAGGGACGTCAGCCCGGTTCTTCCGCCCTCCTCTATGCCCGCCGCCGATTCGACATAGGATGTTGTTGTCGATGTCCCTATGACCGCACCAATCATCGTCGCTATCGCGTCTATACTCAACAACCTGTCAAGTCCTTCTATCCGGTTGTTGCGGTCTCTCATGTTCGCCTTGTCGCAGCACGCCACAAGTGTCCCGATACTATCGAACATATCAATAAACATCAGACTGAAAATACTGCCGAGCAAACTCCACTTGAGCGCCCCTAAGATGTCAAGGTTGAACGCCAGAGCACCTACGTTAAGATTTGAGGTAATCCACTGTGTCGGCTTTGGTATGTGTCTGAAAATCGCCGCAAGAACCGTTGAAAAAACAATACCTATCAGCAGAGAACCGGTTACCTTCTTAATTACAAGCAAAATCATTACAGCCAACCCACACAAACCTATTAAGAGGGTTGGTGTTATATCTCCAAGTCTGAATAATGTCTGCTCGTCTCTGGAAATCAATCCGAGGTTTCCCAGCCCGATAAACGCAATGAATAAACCTATTCCAACCGATATCGCCGAAATCAAACCGGCAGGTATCGCTTCGACGAGCCGCTTCCTCAGGCCCACCAAAGTTAACACAAGAAAGAGCAATCCGGACAGAAACACCGCTCCCAGAGCGGTCTGCCAATTCATCTTCCCGGATAAGACCAGATACGCAAAAAAAGCGTTTAGTCCCATTCCCGGCGCCATGGCTATCGGGGCATTTGCAAATACGCCTGTGATTATTGTAGCAAGGGCTGATATTATGCAGGTAACGGCAATAAGGGCATTTTTGTCCATCCCAGTCGGACTTAGAATATTGGGGTTAGTAAAGATGATATAGGCCATTGTAAGAAATGTTGTCAGACCCGCGATGCACTCAATTTTGATACTGGTTTGTCTGTCTTTCAGTTTAAAATATTCGCCTATCATTTCGAATCCCTTCACTTTTCACTACCGTTGCTGTTGTCCATAGGAAGTCCCGCCCCTAAAAGCCCGACTATTTCAGCGACCAGGCCGGAAGAGTTCTTGGCGGCCAATATGTAAAACATTTGCTTATCAAATACCGCACCTTCGTCGGCTTTATCGCTGATACTGCGTATTATAAGATGCCCGATTTGTCTTTGATAGCAAATTTGAGCTACGGCCGCACCTTCCATCTCTACGGCGTCAGCGCCGAGCTTATCGCGCAGCTCAATACACTTGTCAGCCGAGGCAATAAAAGCATCACCGGTAACAACCACGCCTTTGACAACCTTCGGGGTTCTTTGGCCATCGGCTGCCTGAATCGAGCCGAACTGGACCTGCTCAGCCGCACGCTCAGCAAGTCTCAGGAGTTGCTCATCCGCGTCGAAAAAGACCGGATTCTCCCAGCCGTCCAGGCGGTTCTTAACCCCTTTATGGAATAGACCCTCAGGCCAGATTGTTCCCATATCATGGTGCGCCGTTTTCTCGGCTATCACTATGTCACCCGGCTGCAACTGCTGGTTGACAGCCCCCGCAATACCCGTAAAGATTACTTTATTCGGCTTGAAGTGCTCTATAAGCAGCGTAGTTGTCATAGCGGCGTTGACTTTGCCTATACCCGTGAAGGCGATGACTACTCTCTTGCCGTTCAGTTTTCCACTAACGAACCTGATTCCTTCGATTCTCTGTTCCTGCGCCTCTGTCAGCTCGTCCTCGAGCAGTGTGATTTCTCTTTCAAACGCCCCCAATATTGCGGTAATCGGCTCAGAACTTTCTTCTCTTACTCCTTGAACAGGCAAGCTGCACGAAGTAACTAACAGAATAATCGATACGCAAACAAACGCCCCGACTTTGCTAAGCCTCATTGAACTTCTCTCCGAATCTGCACTATTGAAAACTGCGAGCGAGAGGAGTCGAACCTCCACGTCCATAAGGACACAAGGACCTAAACCTTGCGCGTCTGCCAGTTCCGCCACGCTCGCGAAATAAATTGGAGAATTTATTTATTTGGTATTTCGTCTTCTGAGGCCTCTTCCGTGGTTATCTTCTCAATTCGTTTTTCGGCCTTATTTAGTATTGTCCGGCAGTGCTTAATCAAAGTCATTCCTTTTTCGTACTGCTGCAGGCTGTCCTGCAAGGGTATCCGGCCCTGCTCAATTTTAGTAACAATATCTGTAAGCTCTTTTATCGACTCTTCAAAGCTCAATTCGCCGACATCGTCTTTCTGCTTCTTGCCCGCCATTTCTTTTCCTTTTATTTTTTACCGCTGATTTCACAAATTCCGTAGTTAGTGTTAGTCCTTGTTTTAGTCCGTGTAAGTCTGTGTTCCTTTTTACTTTTTTGTTACCTTACTTTCAATCAAATTCTCATCCGCAAGTTCCGTAATCAGACGGTCTCCGATTCGGACATCCTCTAAGGCTTTTACAAGTAAGCCTGTCTTTTTGTTCGTGGTAATACTGTATCCGCGCTGCAGAACCGATTTTGGATTCAAGGCCGCCAGACGATTAGCCTGCGCTGTAAGCTGCATCCGACATTTGTTAATAACTGCAAGAATCCCCCTGTCAGCACGATGCCGGTAGTTGTTCAATTCGACTGTTTTGTTTTTTAGAAGCCGATGCGGCTCAATCCTGACAATATTCTCATAAGCCGTCGAAATCTTCCTCTGCGCCTCATCCAGCAGACCTCGTATTGCCGAGGCAAGTCCTGTCGCAAGCTCATCTAATTGCTGGTCTCTGTCACGAACGAGCAAAAGCGGATTTCTAAATACCGCATTGGCCAAGATAACCTCTAAATTCTGCTGCGCCAGCTTTACCTTCGCCTTTGTCTGGCCTGCCAATCTGCGTTCTATACTAATTAATTGGCCCAAAACTTCATGCATATCCGGGACAGCCACAACGCCTGCTTTTGTCGGCGTTGATGCCCTGGCATCGGCCACAAAATCCGCAACTGTAACATCGACTTCGTGCCCGATTGCACTTATGACTGGTATCTTCGAATTGAAAATCGCCCTGGCCAGGACTTCCTCGTTGAAAGCCCATAAGTCCTCTAAAGACCCGCCGCCTCTTCCGACAATCAGAATATCGAGTTTAAGTTTTTTATTACGTCTGTTTACATCTCTTAGTGCAGCGGCGATTTTTTCCGCCGCCCCTTCACCCTGAACAGGTACCGGACAAAAAAAGAGCTTCACGCAGGGCCAGCGGTTATGAATACTGTCAATGATATCGTGCACCGCCGCCCCCGATTCGCTCGTCAGTATCCCTATTCTTCGGGGATAGGGCGGCAGCGCTTTTTTGTGCACATCGTCAAAAAGTCCCTCAGCCCGAAGTTTTTTTACCATTTGCTCGAAAGCCAACTGAAGCGCTCCAATTCCTTCAGGTTGCAGCTTATCAACATAAAGCTGATACTTGCCCCCAACCGTATAAACATCAATATGGCCTGTAGCTAAAACAGCCATCCCGTCCTCAGGCGAAAACCTGACATTTTCGAGCTTGCTGGCCCACATAACGCAGGGCAATATGCCGCCCGGGTCTTTCAGCGAAAAGTAACAATGCCCGCTCGTGTGGATTTTGAAGTTGCTTATTTCGCCTTTCACTATCAATCTCGGCGGCAACGTTTCTTCAAGAGCCACCTTGATTAGTGAATTCACCTGGCTGACCGTATATATTGTTGTCCTTTTCTGCATTTATCTCACACAACTACTCAATTTATTATTGAACCAGGACCGCCCAATAGCTCTGGGATGGGCGCTGTAACTTCAGCTTGCTTTTGCCTTCAATGCGTTTGGGAGCTGACCATTCACATTTCATTATATCCAGCCATTGGACCGTGGCCGGCTTTTTCAGTGCCCCGATATCCAGTGTTACCTCACCGCCGTCGGGAAAATAGACTGCGTATTCAGTGCCCGGATTAGCCAGACAATATGCTTCATTAGATTCCCTGTCCGAAAGTAAATCGTTGTGTGGCGCACACTCGAAAACATTCATCTTATCCGTAATTAAACGCATACTGTGGATATTCGCCTGTGCCTTTTCGCTGAGCCCGAGCCCCGAATCCGGACGGTGGAACCGGGCCGATGCCAGCCCGCCGAAGATGTTTCGCCAGAATCGCTCCATACCGTCTCTGTCGTTGCCGAACTTGCCGGTATCGGCACCGTAGATTTTCACGTTGTTCAGCGGTCGAACATTGTCAGCTATTCGTGCCCGCTGACGCTGCGCATTGTCCCAGTGCGTTTGTCCCTTTTGATGGTTGTTCTGCGAGATATCCACAAACGAATAAGTTTCCGGATGGTCGAATGTCGCATTGTGCTGTGGATGTGCCAGGTCCCATTTGTCCCACATCTCGGTGGTGTGAACTGTAACGCCGGCTTCTTTAGCCTCTGCTTTGATATATTCCGACCAGTATTTGCCCCATTCCGGCGTTACCGATGTTTCGTTGTCCATGCAGTACAGGACGTTGCCGAACTCCAGTGAATAGGAAAGTATTTTGTCAACGAATCGCTGCTGATACTTGAGCACAATTTTCTGGTTGCGCTCGGCCGGCACCGACCAGAAAAAATTGTTCTCCGTGCTCGTCGGGTGAGTGTTGACCTGCTCGGGCAGCCCTGTCTGCTCTGCGGTGTAGTTGATGTTGTTCTTCGGGTTGAACGGATTGACTGCCCAATTCTCGCGATAATAATCGAAAGTCGCCCAGACCTCTATCTGCACGATAATGTCCCGCTCCTGAGTCAGTTTAAGGAGGTTCTCGAACCTCCGCCAGTATTCGTCATTCCACTGGTCCAGGTCGTATTTGGCGTTCACTTTTTTGAATGGCCAGACATTGCCTTCGTCTCGGCTGGACATAGTGTTTCGCACGTAATTGCCGCCCACGTACTCGAGCAGGTCCAGGTGCTCTTTCAAATCCGGAATCTGGAACAGATTGTCCTCTTTAGTACCGCCTATCAGCAGTACCGGCTTGCCCTTATACTGCCAGTATGCCGGATTTTGCTTATAAATTTCTATTCTCTTTGTCGAAGTACTCTCCGCCCGTGTCCGGACACAGACTAACATCAACATCGCAGCAAATACTGTCAGCAACCATCTATATCTTGGTCTCAAACCTCTCATAATAAACCTTTCTAATAAACAGGGTGATTATAGTTTGTGCCTTCTTCTTTATGCCGATTATAAAGCCAAATCGCCCGGCCATCAATCCTGAGTCTGCTGCTCGCCAAAGAACCTGAAAAGACACCAGGATGCCGTTACAGCATGAGAATTTGGTGGTATCGCTGTTTAATGGAAGTAGAAAGAAGTAGAGAAAAGTACAAACAGCAGTGCTCTTGAAAAAGTTTGCAGGCTGTTTTGCTTATTTATCGCTTCGCAGCTTTTAGGACTCCTTGGAGGGCGCCGGCGTCTGGGGCTCCTTCTCCTGCTGCTCCTGAGACTCCTTTTTCTGGCTTTTCTCACGCTGAATTGCGTCGTATATTTCTCTTCGATGAACCGGTATCTCCTTGGGGGCCGTTATACCCAAGCGGACCTTGTCCCCCCGGACATCAACTATGATAATCT
>JBAQFY010000381.1:0-11235 GCA_049287505.1 Sedimentisphaerales bacterium
CGCGGGGATTGACGCCCAGGGTCTTGCAGTCTTTTAGGGCGTTTATTTCCGCGTGGGGGCCGCCGAACTTTTTATGCCAGCCTTTGCCGATAATCTGATTGGCCTTTACGATAACCGCCCCGACCGCAGGATTCGGCTCAACCGAGCCGATACCCCGCCGCGCCAGCCTCAACGCCATCAACATATAACGCTGACTATCACTGACTTTAACACTGAGTGCCACTGACTAACACCGCCTTTAACACTGATTAACGTTGACGTGTTTCTTATTATCGTTGGTATAAATAACGCGCTCTATATCGACTCCACCGGAATTAAAATTTATAAGAAATCCTAACTCGTATTTGCTATTTCGAAGATAACTATAAAGTTGGTCTATCATTCTGTTTGGCATTTGTTCTAAAGCTTTTAATTCGACAATTATTTTGCCCTCAACTATGAAATCGGGCTGATATGAGCCAATTACCTTCTTAGTTTTTGGCGAATATATTCTGATTGCTTTCTCTTGCTTACATTTTATTCCCCGCAGGTCAAGCTCTTCGGCGAAAGCCCTTTAATATAACACTTCCTTATGTCCCGCCCCAAAGTTTTTCTTTACCCCGATTGCAGCACCACGAATTTCATAGCTCAATTCTTTGTATAACAAATTCACATGCTTCTTAACCATTTTTTGTCCGTGTCAGTCAGTGTTCCCGTCCGTGTCAGTCCGTGTTTATCATCGCCAAAAACTCTTTTTCGTTTATCACTTCAACTCCGAGCTCTCTGGCTTTGTCGAGTTTGCTTCCCGGATTTTCGCCGGCCAGCACGAAATCGGTTTTTTTGCTTACGCTCGATGATGATTTCGCCCCTGCCTGTCTAATCGCCTGCTCTATTTGCTGGCGTGTGAAGTTCAACAGCGTCCCGGTGACAACAATCGTTTTACCCGCCAATTTTTCCTTTCGCTGGGGTCGTACCTTTGTCTGCTTAGGCCTTACGCCCGCGGCCAATAATTGCTCAATCACTGCCTGATTCCTCGTGTCGCGAAAATATTCATACACACTTTCTGCCATTGTCGGGCCGATTTGGTCTATAGACTCCAGCTCCTCTTGTGTTGCGTTCATAAGAACATCAAGCGAGCCAAAATACTCAGCTAAAATCTGGGCCGACTGGCCTCCGATATGCCGAATGCCTAAAGCTGCAATGAACCGCCATAACGGCCGGGTCTTGCTCGCCTCTATCGCTCTTATCACATTGTCGGCACTTTTTTCAGCCATTCGTTCCAGACCGGCCAGCTCAGATTTCTGTAATTTGTAGAGGTCCGCAAAATTCTTTACAAGTTCGGTTTCTATCAACTGCTCTATCAAAGCCGTGCCGAGATTTTCGATATCCATCTGCCCTCGTCCGGCAAAATATTTCAGGCGTTCCTTGAGCTGTCCCAGACAATTCGGGTTAAGGCATCGGATATAAACGCCGTCTTCGTCCTTGGCTACCGCCGAGCCGCAATTCGGACATTTTTGAGGCGCTTTGAAGGGCTTCGTACCGGCCGGCCTTAATTCTTGTTTTACCTCTATCACCTGTGGTATTATCTCGCCGGCCTTTTCGATTATGACAGTGTCGCCACATCGCACGTCGAGCTTTGCGAGCATATCGAAATTATGCAGGCTTGCCCGCTTGACGGTGGTACCCGCTAACTGTACCGGGGTAAGATTAGCTACAGGGGTTAAAATCCCGCTCTTACCGACCTGAACGTCGATTGATTCGACGATAGTCTCAGCCTGCTCGGCGGCGAACTTGTAGCTTATGCACCATCGCGGCGCCCGGCCCGTAAAGCCCAAAATCTCACGCTGGTCTAAGCGATTGACTTTAACAACCATTCCATCGATTTGATACGGCAAATCTTGTCTTTCGTCCGCCCATCTATTGCATATCTTGATGACCTCATCGATGTTTTTTGCTTTTTCGGTGTTTGGATTGACAGGTAGTCCGATTTTTTTGAATTTCTCAAGGCTTTCATAGTGAGTTTTCGCAAATTTTTCGCTCACCTCGCCAAGTGCATAAGCGAAGAAAGACAGATTTCTTTTAGCTGTGATTCTTGCATCGAGCTGCTTTAATGAGCCTGCCGCAGCGTTTCTGGGATTTGCAAACAAAGTTTCGTCTTGCTTTTCCTTCTCTTCATTCAGTTTCAAAAATGTTTTTTTCGGCATATATACTTCACCACGGACTTCCAGCACATCCGGCACATCGCCCGCCAGCCGCAGCGGAATAGCCTTTATTGTTCTGATATTGTGTGTAACATCGTCTCCTTTTGTGCCGTCGCCTCTCGTAGCGCCAAGTAAAAGGACCCCTTTTTCATATCGCAGACTTATTGCAAGGCCGTCGATTTTAAGCTCTACAACGTAGCTGTAATTTTTTGTTCCGAGTCCTTCTTCGATTCTTTTATCAAACGCTTTAAGTTCCTCGGCGCTGTATGTGTTATCAATACTCAGCATCAGCACAGAGTGTCTTACTGCAGCAAAACCTTCAAGCGGCCTTTCCGAAACCCGCTGAGTGGGGGATTCGGGTGTTATAAGTTGCGGATTAGCGTTTTCTAACGCCTTTAGCTCGGCAAAGAGCTTATCGTATTGCCGGTCGCTGATTTTCGGCTGATTGAGCACGTAATAGAGGTAATCGTGCTCTCGAATCTCACTTCGCAATCGCTCGATTTGTTTCTTTATATCTTTCGCCATAACAGCTATTGTTATATGCTGTTCTGACCGTTTTTGCAAGACTGTAACTGACCGCCAAAGTAATAACAGAAAGCAATTTATAAAAGAGACGTCTCATATTCGAAACGCCAGGTAGGCAACTAAAGCTAAAGTGTTGCTCTGTTGAAAAGCCACAAAAACTGTCATTCTGAACGCAGCGCAGCAAAGTGAAGAATCTCTTTTTCGTTGACCAGATCCTTCGGCTTCGCCTCAGAGCTTGCCCTGATCTTGCCGAAGGGATGACACTTTCGTGTCACTTTAGGCACTTCAAACTTTCGTTAGAGCCGGTTCGTTTTGAGAGGTCATCCATTTCTTTGATAAAATAGAATTCCCGTATTTGCAGCCTTGTGAAACCTCGTTGAACATAGTAGTATGCCTTTGATTTAACATCTCGTTCCGGATTCTATTTTGGCTTGTAGAGTACAATGTCTATGACGAATTAAAAGGCTGAATAATGAGAAAAAAGAAAGAGCGATTGGTGCCGTACGATATGGTATCTCCGGGTTTTGAGGCAATATACACGGGTAAGAAAGCTTCATCTGAAAACGAAAAAGTGGAAATAATTACAACCGTTACTTCAGACCAGGCAGGTAATGAGATAAGAAAATGGTCGGTTGTTTCCTGGACGTTTCCGGGTCAGGAGAAGGACTGGGATGATGAAATTAAACACATCAACAGTATGCAGAGCAAATTAGGAGAGCTGGATGACAGCACTCGCCGGATTCGCGCTCATATCGCGAGCCTTGTCCCGTGTGACAGCGGATTTCCGGTTACTGTTGACGAATTGTTGAACGCCATCGGCCGAGGAAAACTGGATAAACCCTCATTTCGCAACGGATGCTGGTGTTCCGGCATGTGGTGGGAACAGAAAACCACTCAGCCGCTTCATATAGAAAGCATGAAAACAATATACACCGTATTAAAGGGTTATCTTGCAGGCAAGCCAAAAGAAGATTTCATCGAGCAATTCCCTTACGCCGCAGGATTCATTAACCGCACTTATGCGTGGCTTGGGCCGGCCTTAGAACTCACGGAAGTCCAGAATTTGATGATGGAACGGATGCTTCTTATTATCGAATATTTTTCCAGGACCAGCGATACAGTACCTTATTCTCAGTTTGATGATATTTCAAAACTGCAGGAGGGTGAGAGCCATGTCAAGGAACTTTTTGAAGAGGGCGGGCGAGGAGCTAATCTCGATATGGAAATATCAAAGAAAGCGGGCCTGCCTCGTGTTTATCCGAAGTGGAAACCGGAGTATCTGGAAAACCTTGAAAGCCTTGAGGATTCCCGAAAAAAAGAGTTATATAAAATCTGTTGTGCCGTCGCCTCCGGCGTGCACACCCTGTCCGATTGTCATCATAGCACATTTCGTTACATCGAAAGCTGGATTCATGGTATTGGAACCGGTAAATTGAACATCCCGAACCGCAAGGTCGGCACAGAGAAGGAAAGGCTCGGACGGCTGCTGTTCGGTTACGTGCTGGGACTCGACAGGTGGCTGTTAGGCTTGCCGATGCAGTTTTTACTCATAAATTTAGGGCATGTCGAACTTGGCTTCGACCCAAAAAACGAAATACTTCGTGTTTATGCCTATCTTGGTGAGGAAAGAACGCCTGTGAAAGAATGGCTCACCGCCTGCTTGTGGTATAACCTTACATATTGTCCGATAGCCGGTAATCCCGGCGGCCTCGTTCGTCATAAGAATCTGCTCGAACGTGCTGCACAAGAGGGCATTAGCCTGCGTGAGTGGATGGATAGAAAATGTTCTTGAAAATCATTCAGGAAGCGACAATTGAGTTTGACAAAATCGTTAAATTTCAGATAATATCTTAAAACTTATATGAAAAACGGCTCTGTAAGCCGATGTATTGATTTGCAGTTTGCTATTCCCCGATAGCTCAACTGGTAGAGCGAGCGGCTGTTAACCGCTAGGTTGTAGGTTCGAGTCCTACTCGGGGAGTTAAAAGGATTTTGGCCTTCTGGTCAAAATCCTTTTAACTGTCTCGATAGGTGAGAGCCTATGTGAGCTTGTCCCGAGCGAAGCGAGGGAAGTCCTGTCTTGCAAGAGTATTATGTGGCATTTGTACATAATCGAGAAAAGTGACAAATATTACACCGGCATTACAACCGACCTCAAAAACCGCCTCCGTCAACATGGAAACCCGCCATTACTTTACAAAGAAACACTCCCTGACAAGCATCAAGCTGCCAAGAGAGAAAAACAGATTAAAGGTTTCTCCAGAGCAAAAAAGGGAAACCTTATAGCAAAATTCAGCAGGTGAGTTTACGCTGAGCAACGCGAATCGAGTCTTACTCGGGGAGTTGTGGGAAATGCAGAGGTGCAATTCTGGGCTTGCGTATTGGAGAGTCCATCGTGCAAATTTTATATAGGCTCCACGGAGGATCTATCCGCGCGGCTTTCTCAGCATAACGATCCGGAGGCTAAGCCAAGCAAATACGCACCAAAGAATGGTCAGTGGGTTTTAGTATGGAAAGAAGGTTTTCCGACAAGAGGCGAAGCGGTGAAGCGTGAAAGGCAGATCAAACGGATGAAATCGGCGAGATGGATACGAGATAATCTGTTGAATCAGTATAGCGAGTCCCGGCGCGCCGGGATTAACCAATAGGTTGTAGGTTCTCCCGATCTATCGGGATACTCGGGGAGTTTTTTTCTTCGGCCCCCAAAGCCCCTCGGATAATTAAACGACAAGGCCTTTTTTTTCGACCTGATATCACGAAAAATCGCCCTAATAGCTGGATAGAAAGCCAATTCTATTGTATACTTCCGCCTTTGCAAAACTCAAGTAGGTCGGTTTATGGTTCGATATAAAGATGATTTTAATATATTTGGGGCAATTTTGGATGAAATCTGTAAGATACGGGCTGTTTTGCGTCCCATAACAGCGGCGGCAACAATGCTAAATGGCAAAATTAACGGAACAAAAGGCCTATTTTGTGCATCTTATTTTTTTAGATTGTAATATTTATAATTCATAAGAGTTTAGGTTGTTTTTGACAATATGGCTAAAGACATACTCGACGTTGGAGGTTTTACTATACTAAAACGCATCGGAACCGGTGCGCGCAGCACAATCTATTTGGCAACCAACGAAGAGGAAGGTGCAAAAGTTGCCTTAAAACGAGTCATATTCGAAAGGCCGGAAGATTCAAGGATCTTCGAGCAGATGGAGACCGAATATAAAGTAGCTCAACGGATAGACCACCTCTACGTCCGGAAGTGTTACGAACTAAGGAAAATGCGCAGTATGTTTAAAGTAAAAGAGATGCTGCTTTCTATGGAATACTTTGATGGCAAGAACCTCGAAGATTGTTCCACATTGAGTTTAGGCGATGTGCTGCTTGTATTCAGGATGATCGCAAGCGGTCTTAACGCTATGCATCAGCAGGGCTTTGTCCACTGCGACATAAAACCCAATAATATTCTTATAAACAAGTCCGGCTCTATCAAAATCATAGACCTTGGTCAGAGCTGCAAAATCGGGACGGTAAAGCCAAGAATTCAAGGCACACCGGACTATATTGCGCCTGAGCAGGTTAAGCGCAAACCGCTCGGCCCAAAAACCGACATCTTTAATCTCGGGGCAACAATGTACTGGGCGCTCACTGGAAAGCACGCCCCGACCATGATACCAAAAAAGAACAAATTCGGCTTACCCATCGTCGAGCCGCGACGAGCACCTCATGAACTAAAACAACAGTTACCCACCGGAATCTCAAAACTTGTAATGGATTGTATCGAGGACAACCCCGCAAACCGTCCACGTAATATGATGACGGTTATGTCGAGACTGGACCTGATGGTACACAGTATATTCGGGGGCAAGATAAAAACGAACAAAAATGCCTCAAACAATAGTTGATTTGCTGAATAAGGGAATAGAAGCCGGCAATACAGATAAGTTTCGACGGGGTAATTTGATTCATTTGCCCGCCGACGGCAGTCTGATTATAACCGGCGATATTCATGGGCATCGGCGAAACTTTGAAAGAATAGTTGCTTTTGCCGATTTGGCCAACAATCCTGATAGACATATAGTTATCCAGGAAATTATACACGGAGGCCCGGAAGATTCGCAGGGCGGTTGTTTGTCGTATCGGTTGTTGTTCGACGCTGTCCGCTACAAATTAACTTTTCCCGACCGCGTCCATATTATTATGGGAAATCACGATACCGCTTTCATAAACAACAGCGAAGTGATGAAAGACGGCAAAGAAATGAATCGAGCTATGCGTCTGGCTCTGGAAAAAGAATTCCAGCAGACCGGCGCTAATGTCGAGCTGGCGATAAGACAATTTCTGTTCTCACAACCCTTGGCTCTCAGGTGCGAAAACAGAATATGGGTCTCGCATTCGCTCCCAGGCGACCGTTTCGTCGATAAATTCGACCCGAAAATTCTGGAAAGACATCTAAAAATTAACGACGTGGTCAGACCAGGCTCAGCTTACCTTTTAACCTGGGGCAGAAAACACAGCCAGGCACTGCTTGATAAAATGGCCGAGCTGTTTGATGTTGACATCTTTATACTCGGCCACCAACCACAAGAGCAAGGATGGAATCAGGCCGGCGACAATCTGATAATTATCGCCTCCAACCATAATCACGGCTGCTTACTTTCGATTGACCTGGCAAAATCTTATACTATTGAGCGGCTAATCGACTCCATAGTACCATTGGCTTCTATACCCTGAAAGCTTAAAGCTAAAAGCGAAAAGTGCAAAACCAAAATGTAAAAAAATGCAGGCTCGATTAAAGGGATGAGTGCTCCGGCAAAATGACCCGGCTCGAACTAAAGTTTGGATTGCCTAAAGTGAACTAAAGTGTGCAGTTTACAAATGTCAAAAAATATTTTACAAGAGCATAAGTCTTATGCCTGAGTAAAGTAGAGTGAAAAAATAATCCATAACTTTAGGCACTTTAGCTCACTTTAGGCACTTTAGCTCACTTTAAGATTACAATTTTGCATTTTACATTTTGAATTTCTTATGATGGATTGGTACTACTATATAGCACTGGCGGCAATCATCTCACAACTTCTCTTTTTGCTCCAGACATATAATAATTATCGCTATGCACTGGCAAAATACAAAAAAAAGCGTTTATGGCACGAGCTGAAGGCCGTGCTGATTGTACCCTGTAAAGGTCTGGACTCAGATTTCCAGTACAATATCACATCATTTTTCAATCAGGACTACGAAAATCACTTGCTGTGGTTTGTAGTTGCTGATGAGTCGGACCCGGCCTACAGCGAGTTGTGTAAACTGAAAAATCAGCTCAGCCGAACCTCAAAAGCTCAGGATGTGCAAATATTTATTGCAGGTAAGACCCAATCCTGTAGCCAAAAAATCCATAATTTGCTGTACTGTTATGCAAGAGTGGACGATGATATCGAAGTCCTCGCCTTTGCCGATTCCGATGCCTGTGTCCGCAACGACTGGTTAAGTCACTTAGTCTATCCTCTTCGACAGGCCAAGAACGGCGTCGCCACGGGTTATCGCTGGTTTATACCGAAAAAAAACAACCTGGCCAGTCTGGCCCTATCGGCATTGAACGCCAAGGTCGCTCAGTTGCTCGGCAACACACGTTTCAATCAAGCCTGGGGCGGCTCTATGGCTATCCGCGTCGATGTCTTTCGCCGCCTCGGACTTGACAAAATCTGGCCTAAAGTCCTAAGCGATGATTTGTCACTTAGCAGAGCCGTCAAAAAAGCCGGGCTGAAAGTAGCTTTCGTTCCCGCATGTCTGGTGGCTTCGCACGAATCCACCACCTGGCCGAGGCTCTTTGAGTTCAGCCGAAGACAATTTCTAATAACTCGTATATACGCCCCGAAGACCTGGTGGTTTGGATTGCTTAGCGGCCTGTACTCAGTGTTGGGTATATGGGGTGCGGCCGGCCTGGCAATCTACGCTGCAACGATTCAACATAAAAATCTGGACCTTTTTGTTGCCGTACCTATTGTGTTTTTTGTAAATCAATTGAGCAGGGCGATACTCCGACAAAGTACGGCTAAAAAATTGCTCCAGCATGAGCGCCGAGCAATGAGGGCCGCCTGTCTCGCCGACATACTCGCCTGTTGGCTATGGTCATTGCTGCTGTTATTTTTTATTATCTCTTCGGCTTTTGGCAGAACTATCTGCTGGCGAGGTATATGCTATAAACTGCTCGGACCAACCGAAATAATTGTACAGGCTAACGAAAAAACCGAAAACCGAAATCCGAAGCGCGAAACAAATTCAAAATTCTAATGTTCAAATTTTCAAAACTTATTGTTTTTGCCATTGGAATTTTGGTCATTAGATATTGTTTCGGATTTCGACCCAGCAACGCTGGGTTTAGATCGATACCCGCCGTTGGCGGGTCGTGCTTCGGATTTATACGGAAAAACTCCTACAAATGATACGGGTGACGTTGTGGCCGATACATCATTCGCTGTGCCTGTTCGTCACCGACTATCTCCTGCTTGGCCTGGTCCCACTCGAGCTTGCGGCCAAGAATATAGGAAAGATTACCCAGGATACACAGGTTGGCAACGCCCACCGCAGCTTCAATGTTCATAATGGTTTTGGCACCGGTCTTTATGCCCTTGAACCAGTCTTCTTTGTGTCCCGGACTCTTATACACATCCTTGGCACCGGCCGGGGGCTCCCATTCGCGGGCCTTTTTCTCAGCCCAGGTGCCGCCGTCGCCGCCCCAGTGGATGAACTCGCCTTTGTCGCCGCGGTAAATTGCGCCGTAACCGGGCCGGACGATTTTGCCCCCGGGCTCTTTGCCCGTCCTTTTCTCTGCAGGTGGCAGCTTCTCGCGGGGCATCTGAGTCCACGTCAACGTCCAGTCCGGATTCTTGAACGTGTAGGTTACTTCCATAAGCACGGCGCTGTCCCAAAGGCCCTTCTTCGGTGGAGTGCCGGTCGCCTCAATAGTCACCGGTCCGGTGCCGTCGGCGCCCATCCACCACATTGCACAGCTCATAACGTGAGCTCCGCGGTCGCGAATCTGGCCGCCGCCGGATTCCAGTAACCAGCGGAATACACCGTGACAATATCTCTGATTGTAAGGTCGCCAGCGCAATGGTCCCAGCCACAAGTCCCAGTCCAGCTCAGGCGGCGGGTCACTGTCCGGCACAGGGTTATTATCCTCCGGGCTCGGATAATGGAAGCAATCTACCCGGCTGATGTGGCCGATATTGCCATTGACCAGGTACCGATGCGCCAGATAGGCCTCCGGCTGGGAGCGGCCCTGCGAGCCGACCTGGACCGAAACCTTGTTCTTCTTCGCTGCCGCCACCATTGCTTTGCCTTCCTCGATGGTGCAGCAGGCCGGCTTCTCGACATAAACGTGCTTACCGCATTCAGCCGAATGGACCATCTGGACACCGTGCCAGTGGTCAGGCGTGGCGATAACAACAGCATCTATGTCTTTGCGTTCGAGAATATAGCGGTAGTCGCGATATGCATCGACGCCCGAACCGGCTGTTTTCACCGCATTGGCAAGCCGTTTTTCATCTGCGTCGCAGACCGCCGCTATGTTCACCTCGCCTCTGTTGCGTCTTTCTACCATATCGCCCAAATGGTATCCACCCATTCCGCCGACGCCGATATGAGCCATTGTCAACCGTTCGTTCGCTCCGCTCCTGCTTGGCGCCGCCATCACGCCGGACGGAATCAGATACGGAACGCTCACCGCCGCACCTGCGGCAGCTAAGAATTCACGCCTGTTAAGTTGATTTGTTCGTTTCATCGTTCTATCGCCTTTCTGCTCTAATTCCAGCTATTTTATAAAGTGCTAAAAAGCAGTCCTTACGTCAAAATTCCACAGCACAGACAACACGCTGCCGCTGTTTTTACAATCACAACCGAGCTTGTAGCTAATCGCAGTGCTGTCTTACTCTAACGGCTTGACGTTCGTCTTCTTCGTGGGCACCAGTTTAACACAGGGCAGTCCACTAACCTTCTCGCCGCGCTGTCGCAGCGATTGCGCAATATTAAGCTTGAAGTCCTCAGGCGCGGCTTCCAGCCCGGCTTTTAGCGCTGCAACCGCTCCCTTGCTCGGAATTCGCTGCAATACCATCCGGGCATCCTCGCGCAGCTCTTTATTCGACAACAAAGCAGCTATCGGCTTGATGGACTTTCGGGTGCCTATCTCGGACAGCATCCACAGCACCTCACGCCGGACAGGCACAGGCTGCTCATCGCCCAACAGCTCAACCAGCTCGCCGACAACTGCTCTTCTCTCATTGTCGGCCCCGGGCCTGCCGGCGTGCCGAACTATCTTCCAAATTGCACGCTTTGCTGCACGGGCCACTTCGAGCTCTTTGTCGCTCATCACCTTCGCCAATGGTCTGACCGCTTCCGCTCCGACTTCGCCGGCACTTAGCCATGCCTCTGTTCGCACTTCGGCACTCTCGTCGCGGATTTTGTTGATTAGCTTTTGCACACTGTCGCTTTTTGTGGCCTCAGCCGTCTCAGCCGAAGCTGCAACGGCAGCAGCCGC
>JBAQFY010000382.1:0-32954 GCA_049287505.1 Sedimentisphaerales bacterium
GTACAGGTTCACCAGAGTATAAAGGCACAAGTCCCAAAGGGGATGAGAGCTATGAACCCGGAAAACTCTTATGGGATACCACTTACTATTGGCGGATTGATGAGGTCAATAACGTCAATCCCGACAGTCCGTGGACAGGCAGCCTCTGGAGCTTTACGACAGCCAACTTCCTTGTCGTGGATGATTTTGAGGACTACGACATTGGCAACAACGAGATATGGTGGGCATGGAAAGATGGAGTTGGCTATGCTTCGCATCCAACTTTACCGCCCTACGCCGGTAACGGAACCGGCTCGATGGTCGGTGACGAAACCACCGGTTCTTATTGTGAGGAAACCATCGTTCACGGAGGCAGCCAATCGATGCCTGTATTCTATGACAACAGCGTCCTCAAGTATTCAGAGGCTGAGAAGACGCTGACTTATCCGCGTGACTGGACTGAGAATGGTGTCAACACGCTGACAATTTGGTTCAGGGGCAATTCGGCTAACGCCGCTGAAATGTTGTATGTTGCTCTCAATGGCAGCACGGTGGTCTCTCATGACAATCCAAACGCATCACAGATAAGAACCTGGACGAAATGGAATATCGACCTGCAGGCGTTTGCAGACCAGGGCGTGAATCTTACCAATGTCAATACGATTGCCCTTGGCCTTGGCAATAAGAAAAACCCGCAGGCCGGCGGTTCAGGTACGATGTACTTTGACGATATTCGTCTGTATCCTCCGCCACCGGAGCCGGCACCATAAGTCGTGTGATTTAGATGGCCCTCATTGCTTCTGCCATAAGGCATCTGCCGCAAGGCATCCTGTGGACTGCGGATTGCGAAGCAAGATACGGGGGCGCGATTGACCCCGTTAGATAATGTCGTATTTTTCATATCTAACGGGGTTGATATAGAAGATTCGTGTTAATTCGGGGCTTATGCCGATTGATTCGGTATAAGCCTCTTTTAAAATTGATAATTGGTGAGTGGCAGTTGGTGAGTAGTGAGGTGTGGAGACAGAAGATTTTTCAATTGATTCCGGCATGGGCAGGCAATATTGATTATTTTGGAGATTGCACTGCTTTGCAAAGAATGAATTGGCGATTTTATTTCGTATTGCGTATAAAGAAAATCCCGCACCAAATTACGTCCGAATAAAACCTGCCGAATAAATCGGCAGGCTAAACAAAACGGCATAAACCCAAAAAAGTATTATCCATATAGTTGGTATAAAGTGTTACCAACGTTTCGATTGACACAATAAAAGGAAGGCGTTTTTTAGGTCCTTAAGATAGTTCCTAAATCATCCATTTCCTGCTTCGCTTCTTTCTTCCTGGCCTTATGCTTTCCACTTAAGGCGTTTATTTTTTCCATAGCCTTATCCTGCAATGCTCCGGGCTGACGGCCTTTGTCTATCATTTCCTCGAGGCTGATTATACCGGTGTCATAGAGCCTCCAGAGGTGCTCATCAAGAAGCTGCATACCGAGCTTTTTGCCGGTTTGAATGCTTGAATCGATTCGGTAAGTCTTGTTCTCGCGGATAAGATTGGCGATAGCAGGCGTTACAACCATAAACTCATAAGCTGCAATTCTTCCCCTGCCGGTAGCTAAAGGACAAAGAGCCTGGCTGAGTACGGCTATTAGATTGCTGCTTAACTGAATTCGAATTTGCTCCTGCTGGTCAACGGGAAAGACATCAATCAATCTGGTAATCGTTCCTGCGGCGCTTGTGGTGTGGACCGTGGAGAAGACGAGGTGGCCGGTCTCGGCGGCTCTGACAGCGGCTTCGATTGTTTCCAGATCTCGCAATTCGCCTACCAGAATCACGTCAGGGTCCATTCTCAAAACGCGTTTTAGGGCCTCGCTAAAGCTGGGGACATCAACGCCGACTTCCCGCTGGTTAATAATAGATTTTTTGTGCGGGTGATAATATTCTATTGGCTCTTCAACGGTTATGACGTGGCGGTCAAAGTTTTCGTTGATGTAGTTTATCATACAAGCAAGTGTGGTTGTTTTTCCACATCCGGTTGGGCCTGTAACCAAGAACATGCCTCTGGGTCTGCGGCACAGAGCGGCACAAATCTTGGGCAAACCTATCTCCTCGAAGGTCATAATCGTTGTCGGGATACGACGCATGACCAGCGAGATATTTCCTTTCTGTCGAAAAACAGACACGCGAAATCTTGCTACATCGCCATAAGCAAAACCAAAGTCGGTTCCGCCCTCTTCCTGAAGCTCCTGTTGATTTCGGTCAGGTGTGACGCTTTTCATTAAAGCGGTAGTATCATCAGGTTCGAGTATCTTGGTTTCCAGTGACCTGAGCGCCCCATCTATCCTCAATACAGGCGGTCGGCCGGTAACAAGATGTAAATCGGAAGCCCCCTGTGAAACACAGGCCTCGAGTAATCTGTCCATATTGACTGTTGCCATTTAAGGATCCTCAATAACTATATTTAGTTTAACTGACCACCGCACCTTCAGTCTGGGTTATTCTGACGACTTCAGCCGGCGTCGTAGTTCCTTTGAATATTTTGATTTTTCCATCTTCCATCAGCGTTCTCATGCCGCTTGCTTTTGCAGCCTTTCTCAACTCGGTAGTAGGAGCCTTTGCAAAAGCCAGCTCTCTCAGCTCATTGTTCATTTCAAACATTTCGAATATGGCGATACGTCCTTTATAGCCGGTATGCTGGCACTGACTACAACCGGTTCCTTTATAGACGGGTTGTTTTTCGAGGTCTTTGGGGGTGATATTCAGTGACCGTAAATTATATGGGTCCGGATTTTCGTCAACCACTTTACATTTTTTACAAATGATTCTAACAAGTCTCTGTGCCATAATGGCCTGTATCGAGCTTGCTACGAGAAATGGCTTGACGCCCATATCTATCAGACGCGTAATCGCGCTTGGTGCGTCATTTGTATGCAAAGTGCTGAAAACGAGGTGTCCAGTAAGTGCGGCCTGAATTGCGACATCAGCGACAACGCCGTCACGGATTTCGCCGATCAGTATGATATTCGGGGCCTGTCGCAACATTGCTCTTAGAATCCTGTCAAAGGTCAATTCGATTTCCTCTTTGACCTGGCACTGATTCATTCCGTCGAAGTTGTATTCGACGGGGTCTTCGGCGGTGATGATTTTCTTGTCCGGCTTGTTAAGCTCCTGCAAGGCGGCATATAAGGTTGTGGTTTTGCCACTACCGGTGGGGCCTGTAACCAAAAAGATGCCGTTCGGTCTTTTGATTATCTTCTGGAATTGCTCATAATTGTCCTGTTCAAAGCCCAATGACTCAATACCGACGTTGACGGCATCAGGACGTAAAATTCGGAGCACCACGCTTGGGCCGTGATTTCCCGGCAGAGACGATACACGGAAATCAATGTCCTGTCCTCCTATTATCCGTTTGATACGACCGTCCTGCGGCAATCTTTTTTCGGCAATATCCATACCGGAGAGAATTTTAAGGCGTGTAACCAGCGGAGCCTGCATAGTCTTGGGAATATTGTCCCTCTCCAGACAAACGCCATCAACACGGTATCTTACCCGCACTCTATCTTCCATCGGCTCAATGTGTACATCGCTTGCCCTCATGTAGTAGGCATTGTCAATTATCAGATTTACCAATCTGATAATCGGTGCATCATCATCGCCGGCTGCAGTCTGGCCCCGGAGTGCTTCGGCCTGTAACTCGTCGCCGACCTCGGCAAGCTCGGCAGCAGTTGCGTCGATACTATGCCTTAGCCTGTCGCTTTCTTCCTTTTTTGTCTGGTCGAAGGAATCCTGGATGTAGGAGCGAATCTTCGAAAGGTTTGCAACACAACAGTCCAGCTCGGTATTCAAGCGGAAGCGAATTGCGTCCATTATCTCCAGGTCCAGCGGGTCGCTAATAACCACTCTCAATTTGCCGTTGTTCATACCGAGAGGCAGGACATTATGCCTTTTCATAAGCTCCTGTGGAATCAACTTAGCGGCATCCTGCGGGATGGTAGTTTTGTCCAGATCTATGTATTCTAAGTCAAACTGCTTTGCGATTGCCTTGGTAAGGGTATCCTCATCTATCAGTCCGATTTCAAGCAATATCTGGCCAAGCCGTTTGTTATTTGTCTTGGAAGTCTTAATGGCATTAATGAGAGCCTGCTTTTCTACAAGCCCTGCCTTGTATAATATTTCACCTAAACGTTTGCGTTGCCTTGCCATATTCTGCTCAATAATCCTTCTGGCCCCAGTACTGTTCTATTATAACATCTCCAAAGCAGTTAGTCAAATGTTCAATTTCAATCGGAGCATATTCAGAGCAGTTTTTGCCGCCCGAAGGCGTATGAACCGCCTACCGTGAGAGAATAGGTAGCATTTGGTATCACAGCCATTATCGGAATCTATACTGATATATACCAGTCCCGCGGGTTTTTGTTCGGTTCCGCCCGATGGTCCGGCTATGCCGGTTATGCCAATTGCAAAGTCTGTTTGGGCTTTTTTTCTGGCACCATGAGCCATCGCCTCAGCGACCTGCTCGCTTACAGCACCGTATTTTTCAATCAAATCGACAGGTACGCCGAGTTCGCCGGTCTTTGCGGTGTTGCTGTAAGTAACCCAGCCGTGCGTGAAATATCTGCTTGCTCCGGGGATATCGGTCAGCAGCTTAGCTAAGGTGCCGCCGGTGCAGGATTCGGCTGCGGCGATAGTCATTTTTTGGCGGGCTAATTTTTCGCCGACCACCTCGGCTAAAGTTTGCTCCTCTGTGCCATAAACCAGCTCTCCGAGCTTGTTCCGCAGCGATTTTTCGTCTTTTTCGGCCATTTGATATGCTTTATCTTTGTCTTTTGCGGTCGCAGTAATTGTCAGGGTGATTACACCATGTTTGGCCGTGCAGTTGATTAAAGGATTCCTTCGTCTTTGCATAAGCTGGCCGAGTAATTCAGCTATGTTTGATTCGCCTGTTCCGAAGCATTTTAGTTTTCGCACCACCACAGCCTGCGTGCCGGCGAACCTCTGAAGTTCCGGAAGAACCGATTCGGTGAACATTCGCTTCATTTCCGACGGCACACCTGGCAAAGCAACAAGCAATTTGCCTTTTGCTTCGGCCATAATCCCTGGGGCTGTGCCAAGGGTGTTCTCAATCGCCTTTGCGCCGGCAGGTATGTATGCCTGAATCTTATTTTTATCCGACATTGGCAAATTTCGCCTGCTGAAAAAATTCTGAATCTTGTCCAGAAGCTCGCTTTGCAATTGCAATTCTGTGCCGAGAAATTCTGCGAACCCCTGGCGGGTCAAATCATCATCGGTCGGGCCCAGCCCGCCTGTAGCCAGAACTATATCAGCATCGGTGACCGCTAAATTTAATGCACGTACAATCGCACCCATATTATCGCCTATAGTATAGGAGCTGACAACAGGTATGCTTATTGAAAGCAGTTCGTTGCATAAATATGTGGTATTAGTATCTACCGTTTGACCGCTGAGCAGCTCATTGCCAATGCTGAGGATACTTGCTTTTTTCATAGGTTTTTTACTTTATTTTCTTTGAACAGAGATAGGCCGCCATAAGTGCTCCGGGCACGCCGCCCATTTGACATGCCCAGCAAGAGCCGATATACAAATTTTTAATTGGTGTTTCAATATCGATTCCCATCGTATTTTCAAAAAATTTCTTTTGGGGGTTCCAGCTCCACGCGGAACTTGCTCCATTTGTATTATGAGTATAGCGCTCATACGTAAGCGGAGTTGCCGCATCTTCATATTCCACGAGAGTGCCTAAATTTGGGATAATTGCTTCAGCCCTTCTTATCAAGGTTTTTCTCACTTTCTCCTTCAATTGTTTATACTTTCCCTTGTCCGGAGCTCCCCAGTTTTGCATCCAGTCCGAGTGGGATAACGCCTGGAGCATCAGGGAAGATTTATTTTCAGGAGCAAGGTCCGGATTCATCATTGAAGGTGAATAGAGGCTGAAAGAAGTTTTTTCGAAAAAGTTTTCATCGCTGGAATTGTAAGCGTTTACGCCAATTATTTCGTCACAATACATCACGTAAGGGAGCTTCATATATTTTTTTAATTCATCGTTTGAGATGTTCAGGCCGAGATAAATCGTAACAACTCCCTCGGACACAGCGGCTTTTTCAATCTTCTGCAGCAACTCGGGAGGGACGATGGATTTATCGTCGAGGAGTTTAAGAAATGTTTTTTTGTAATCGCAGGCAGATATTACGTAGTCTGCATTAGAAGTAACGTTCCTGGTTGAA
The DNA here is from genome assembly GCA_049287505.1 of Sedimentisphaerales bacterium. Lineage (GTDB taxonomy): Bacteria > Planctomycetota > Phycisphaerae > Sedimentisphaerales > Anaerobacaceae > NIOZ-UU13. Next base: position 6,221 of record JBAQFY010000382.1, read on the forward strand.
ACCCCAACAGCCGTACTATTTCTTGTTAATATCTTGTCCACGTATGAATTTAACTTTAACTGCCCGCCTAATTTCTTGAAATTGTCTGCAAGAACATCAGCCCATGACTGCATACCTTCATTTACTGTCCAGTAATCGTCGAACATAGTTGTTATTGAACCGCCAATTATCCAAGCTCCCATGTCGGGGTAACCAAAGTTTGCCAGTAATTTATATAGTTTTGATTCCTTTTCAAAAAATCGGGCATTAAATTCTCCTATCGTAATATCCATATATCGCCTGGATGTTGTCATGAATTTCCTTGCACTGAAGAGATAGGAAATCAGCGCCAGGTACAAACATAAACCGCTATAAAGGAAAGGGATTGGTTTTTTTCCAATCAGACTCGATGCGTAATACATTTCATCCACTTCAGAGAAATATTTGTCGAGCCTGCCCCTATCAGATGGGAACGCAGCGTAGAGCATCTTTTTAAAATCATTATACGATTCGGGGGCCGAATCAAAATCCTCTGATACCAAGCGTCCCTTGTGTTTGACGAATGATATTTTATCAAACACGCCGATATCTTTCATCGCCTTGAATATTGAAGGAGAAGCTTCAAAAGACAATGTGCCGCTTTCAAAATAGAAGCCGTTCTTATAAAAACCTGCCGTATATCCTCCCGGGGTGCAATGTGATTCGAATATTGTGACTTTATGTCCTTTTTTTGCGAGCAGGTTGCCGACAATAAGACCTCCCATGCCCGACCCTATAATAATTACAGACTTCGTTGGCATTAAAACTCCTTTTCAACGCTCCACGTGTGAAATCCAGGATAAGTCTAAAGTTCAATTTCAATTAGCGTCTTGAGCATGCCATTGTTGTGCTCAGAGACTCAGACTCTGGTCTTGCCGCCGGAGACGTTAATGACAGTGCCGTGAATATAACCGGCACGTTCTGAGGCCAAAAAGCAAACCGTGTTGGCAACTTCGCTAAGTGTACCACTCCTTCCCAAAGGTATGGCAGCTGTCTTATATCTTTTGCGTAGCTCCTCGATAGTGATTCCGCGTGTGTAGGCCAAGGCCCGTTCGTACTCTTCGGAGCGCAAAGCGGTTGCTTCGAGGATTCCCGGTGCAACGCCAACGACACGGACATTGTGCCTGCCGAGCTCCTTTGCCCAGGACCTTGTAAGATTATAAATGGCCGCTTTTGTAGCGGCATAGACGCTTTGACCTTCTGAGCCTTCCATGCCGGACTCGGAGGCCATATTGATTATAACACCCCCTTTACCCGACCGAATCATAACCCGTGCAGCGGCCTGAGCGCACAGAAAAAGACCTTTTTGATTGACCAAAACGACTTTGTCCCAAATCTCCTCTGTCAACTCCTCTTTGCCGGCGGGGTCAACAAGCAATCTTGGGATATTTATTCCGGCGTTGTTGACCAATATATCAATGCTGCCAAAGGCATCGAGAGCCGTTTGTATCATTGCTTCAACACTTGATTTGTTAGTTACGTCGGTTGTCGTCGAGATATGATTGGGGCCGAATTTATCCTTTAATGTCCTGGCAAGCTGTTTAGCACCCTGCTCGTCTATATCAGCAATGACAACTTTTGCTCCGACTTCCGCTAATCCTTCACACACAGCCCTGCCGAGGCCGCAAGCTCCTCCTGTAACGATTGCGACTTTTCCTTCCAAATTAAGCCAACCCATTGAGTTTAAACTCCAAAAAACTTTAATACAAACCTACAAGCTAATCATAGCTTTGATTACGCCATCATGGTAGCCGGCGACTAAATCGAATGCTTTCTTTGTATCTTCAAGCGGAAAGCGATGGGTTATGATAAAATCGGTATTAACTTTACCCGAAGCTATTAAATCAATCGCTTTCTGTGTGCATTTGTTCTGTCTTCTGATATTTATAATTGTAATTTCCTTCCTGCGTATCCTGTCGATATCGAAAGAGACTCTTTCCGTGCGGGGACTGCCAATAAGGATGAGCTTTCCGCCCGGCTTGAGCATCTCGATGGCCTGGTCGATTGTTTCCTGTTGGCCGGCACATTCAAAAACTACATCCATTCCGGAAGACTGCCGCTGAAGGATTTCTTTGACTATGTCCTGCTTATTCGGATTACCAACCCAGTTTGCACCGCCTTTTCTTGCGCCTTCAATACGCCCATCGATTTTCTCGGTCATGTAACAGGCACTCCCGAAAGGGACGCCTTTCGGCGGTGCATTTTCAGCCCTGACGTTAAGCAGGCAGCTCAGGCCGATTGGGCCTGCACCAAGAATGGCCACGTCGGCATCTTTCGTTAAACCGGCCCTTTTGACAGCATATACACCTATGGACAACGGTTCACACAAAGCTCCCTGCTCAAGCGTAATCGTCCCATTGGTTGGAAAGCAGCACTCCTGCGGCATGACAAGATACTCACACAAACAGCCACCGCCCTGTCCTGGTGCGCCAAGAAAACGGACATTATGACAGGTGTTTTCTCTGCCCTGGATGCACTGGTCGCACTGGTGGCACGATGCAGCCGGGTCCACTACCACCTGGTCGCCGGCTTTAACGTGGCCAACTGAACTTCCAACAGCTTCGACCGTTGCGGCGCATTCGTGGCCTATTATGAAGGGATACTCGATGATTTGCTCGCCGATTCTGCCGGTCTCGTAATAGTGCACATCAGAGCCGCAGATGCCCACCCTTTCAATTTTCAACAGGACATCTGTTTCTTTTTTTATGCTCGGGTCCGGCAAATCAGCCAGCTCCATTTGCTTCAAACCTGTTAGCAAAATAGCTTTCATACGCTCTCTCCAGAAGGAAAGTATGCTGCAGACTGGTAATGTAAAGTGAGCTTTGCTTATTTCAACGGCAGAATATCATATTCTTATAACAAACGTATTTGTTTTATGCCATAACTATTCTGCGGGAATCAGTTTTATCTCAAAAAGTTTTTGCCAAAACTTTCCGGTTACAAATAACCTCCCATTGTTTTTATCGTACGCAATACCGTTGAGAACATCCACATACTCAGTATAGTCGTGCGGAGTTAAAAGGCCTTCCAAATCAATCCAGCCGGTTACCCGGCCTGTACCAGGTGCAATTATAGCGATACGTTCGGTAGGCCAGACATTGGCATAGATTTGGCCATCGATATATTCAAGCTCATTAAGCCCCCACAAGGGAGCTTTACGGTCATAGACTTTAATCCGGCTGACCTGCTCAAACGTTTCAGGGTCTAAGAAATACAATGTTGATGTGCCGTCGCTCATAATCAAATGCCTGCCGTCGTGTGTAATGCCCCAGCCTTCGGTTGGGTAGTTGAATTCTCGCAGCAATTCGAAAGTGTCTTTGTTATAGACAAAGCCGACGTTTTCCTGAAAGGTTAACTGAATGATATTGTTTCCAAAAATAGTAACACCTTCGCCAAAGAATTTGGTCAATAGTTTGTGTATTTGCAGGACATTGCCCGTTTCCAATTCGACTTTGCGTAATGACGAACGTCCGGGAAGTCCTGTTCCTTCATATAAAACGCCATTTTCAAAAACCAGCCCTTGTGTGAAGGCTTTTCGGTCGTGAGGAAAGGTATTGATGATTTCATAAGTGTAGGTTGTGGAAATTTCAGGATTTTTGGAGTCCAGACGGAAGATGACTAAAATGACCGCTAATACAACTATGAATACCGGAAAGAATAGCTTTAAGAATCGATTCACAAATATCGCTTTCGACCCCCGCACTAATTGTCCCTTTGAGAAAGCCCTGTTCTACCGACCGACTTGTATCGTCCCTGCTCAGGTTCAATTGGTGCGGGGCTAAACATTAAACCTGAAATTGATTATGTCGCCGTCCTGAACGACGTAGTCCTTTCCTTCGAGGCGGATTTTGCCGGCGGCTTTGAGGGCTTTTTCGCTGCCAAGGGCTCTGAGGTCGTCAAAGGCAAAAGTTTCAGCTCTAATGAAACCTCGCTTAATGTCGGTGTGTACCTTACCGGCCGCATCAAGCGCTGCAGTGCCCTGCTTTATCGGCCAGGCACGCAGCTCATCCGAGACAACCGTTAAAAAACTGATTAGACCCAGTGCCGCATAGCAGCTTTTGACGAATTTGCCCGCTGCTGATTCGTTTAAGCCTAAGTCGGCCATAAACTCTATTCTGCTTTCAGTGTCCAATTGCGACAGCTCGTGTTCCAGCTTGGCACAAATTGTAACGACCGGCACAGAACTATCAATCGTACTGCTGAAATCAAACTCTTTATCCAACTGGTCCTCGCCAATGTTTACTGCAACTGCTATCGGTTTTAAGGTCAGGAATCCGAGAGACTTAATCATTTCGCGTTCAGCTTCGGTTTCGACAGCAGAACTGATTGGCTGTTCTGATTCAATTGCTTCCTGCAATTTCTTTTGGAGGGCCAATTCGGCCTTATCGTGTGCCTGGGTTTTGGTGGGTTTGTGGACCTGCTTTTCGAGTTTTTCGATGCGGGTTGCTACCAGCTCTAAATCGGCGAGCAGCAGCTCGGTTTTCAATTCCGTCAAATCTCCGGCTGGGTTTACGTTATTTCGATAAGGAGGTACTGCCGGATTTTCAAAGGCCCTGACCACGAGAACCAGCAGGTCAACAGTCCTTATCTGGTTAATCAGTCGCCTTGCAGCAGCCCGGCCGTGCTCATCAGTAAAGTTCAAGCCCGGCAGGTCAAGACAATCGACTGTGGCGTGGGTAGTTTTCTTCGGCTTGTAGTATTCGGTCAGCCAATCGAGTCTTTCGTCCGGGACAGGCACAATGGCTTCTTCAATTGCCGTCGAGCCGGGCGGCGGGATAGCCTTGCCGCTGATGGCAGACAAGATAGTGCTCTTGCCGGATTGTAACAGGCCAAGTAGAGCAGCTTTCAATTATATAGCTCCTTAAATGTAAAGTGCCTAAAGTGTAAAGTGCCTAAAGTTAAAAGGAACGAATAATGAATATCTCCGCAGGACACCTGAGGGTGGAACAAGGAATATTGAATGTCGAACTAATCTATTTTCCTTCATCATTCCTTGTTGGATATTCTTTTTTATAACTTTAGCTCACTTTAATTCACTTTTAAAAACGCTGTTTCCATAACAGTCATACGCAACAATAGCGGGGAAATCAACTACCTGCAGTTTTCTTACGGCTTCGGTGCCAAGGTCTTCGTAGGCGATTACTTCAGCAGCAACAATGTGTTTGCTCAATAGTGCACCCGCCCCGCCGATAGTAGATAGATGGACTGCGGTATATTTTTTCAGAGCGTCTCGGACTTCATCGCCTCGATAGCCCTTTCCGAGCATTGCTTTAAGGCCGTTGGCAATTAGCTTCGGACTGAAAGCGTCCATTCTCGATGATGTAGTTGGGCCGGCAGCGCCGATTACCCTTCCAGGTCGGGCGGGCGTGGGGCCGACAAAATAAATGACCGCTCCTTTAAGCAGAAATGGCAATTCCCGGCCCGCTTCTATTGCCTCGCACAATCTTTTATGCGCCATATCCCGAGCGGTATAGATTACGCCGGTGATAAGAATTTCATCGCCCGCTTTTAACGAACGCACATAGGTCTCGGTCAGAGGCGGCTGCAGTTTTTTTATTTCGCTCATATTTTTTGACTTTTTCTACCGTTAAGACCCCCCAAACAAGCCTTCGACGAACTCAGTCAATGGTTTGAGGTTGCCACACCGGGTTCTACAAATAACACAAAGCTCAATAATACAGACTTTTACACTATACCAGTAATTTTCTGACTTGAAAAGACTCAAAAATCTGCATAGAATATAATAAGAGGGCCGGCGTTACCTGTTATTGCTACAATCTGCAACCTTGGCGGTCCATTTCTTGAAAATTTGATGTTGCTGTCAGTCGAGGTGTGGTATAATATTTTTATGGCTAAATATGCGATATTTCTGGAATTGAGCGGTCGCCGTGCGGTCGTTGTAGGCGGTGGAGCTGTGGCTGTACGAAAGGCTCAAGCACTGTTAGCCGCGGGTGCGCGGCTGGTAGTGGTAGCCGAGCGGATTGATAATATGCTGACTGCTCTTTGCCGGGACAAAAAAGCTGAACTGATAAAGTCAAAATATTCAAAAGATTATCTTGCGGAGGCGGTGCTTGCCATAGCCGCAACAAACAACCATAGACTCAACAAGCGGATATATAAGGATTGTCAGGAATTGGAGGTTCTGTGTAATGTAGTTGATGAGCCGGAGCTTTGTGATTTTTTTGTGCCGGCAGTGGTCAAACGCGGCGACCTGCAAATAGCTATCGGCACTGAAGGACATTGCCCTGCTTATGCCGGTCATATAAGAAAAAAACTGGAGAAGATTTTCACTGAAAAACACGGCCAGTTTCTCGCTGAGCTGGAGAGGCTTCGAAAACGGATTATCAAAGACGTGGCGGAGCCGGCTGAACGGAAGGCCCTGTTGGGGGAATTAGCCGACGATAAGTCGTTCGAATATTTTGTTGAAAACGGGCCGACTCAATGGCGAACCTTTGCTGAGGGGCTTGTCTATAAAGTCCCACCCCTGCTTTCACGGGAATGACGTAAAGAATATCGAACATCGAACAAGAAATATCGAACTATGAAGTTGAGATTTCCACGCATTGCTTTGCGATGCACGCAATTACTTTCTCAATATATTCCTCGATTCAGCTGCGCCACGCTCGGAATGACGCTTGTATTCAGGCTTCTATTTTGTCAATTACCACTTGTAGATACTTCTGGCGGTGTCCAATGCGCCTTTTGCTGTTTTTGCGTCTGCGAAAGTGGGTCGGAAAGAGCTTTTCGCCCTTGACGACAGCGTCCTGAGCTGTGTTCTTAAATGAAGCGATAACCTTGGCACCTTCGAGATACGGAGTGCCGATTTTGACTTTTTCGCCGTCCTTTATAAATAAAACTTTATCCAGCTCGATTTTTTGGGTATCGGGCGAAACATCTGTCAGGTCAATATTCAAACAATCGCCTTCGGCGAGTTTATATTGCTTTGAGCCTTGTTCAATAACTGCATACATTTCAAAAAACTCCTGTCTTTTATATGTTAAAAACCCGAAAAGAAGCGGAATTTTACCTATTCAATCATTTTTTGTAAAGTAAATTATCAGATATTTTTGTATTCTATTACCCGATATGAAGTTAAAAAATCCTGCTGATAGCCTTTTCGGGAAAAATGTTATGCAGATAGCCATGATACAAGATAAAATCGTTCCGGCAGAAGAACTTGAAGCGGTGTACTTCGACCGCGGGATATTCTTCGGCGACGGGGTCTATGAAGTGGTGCGAAGCTACGACGGCAAGATTTTCGCGCTCGAGGAACATATGCAAAGGTTCACCAACAGCCTAACTGCAATTGGAATAACTGGGGTGGACATCGAACAGATTCGCTGCCGGGTCCAGAAGGCATTTGACGCTGCCGGTATTTCCAATGCCAAGATATATTTTCACATTACCCGAGGTTCAGCACCGCGAAACCATGTCTGTGATGCCAACTTAAAGCCAAATTTTTTCCTAACCGTCACAGAATTAGAGGATGATTCAGAAGCGAAGACCAATGGTATTGGTGTATCGACACATCCGGATTGGCGATGGCAACGATGTGAGATAAAATCGCTGAACCTGTTAGCCAACGTTCTCGCCCGTCAGAAGGCTGTCAACAAGGGCTGTGCCGAGGCGATACTCGTCGATGAGAAGGGCTTGATAACCGAAGGTGCCAGCTCGGCATTCTTTGCAATCTTCGGACAAACACTGCAAACCGCAGCGTTTACAGCTAATATCCTGCCTTCCATTACGCGTAAATTTGTGATTAGGGCAGGTAAAAATATCGGATTAGAGACAGTGGAAAAATCGTTAACGCCACAGCAGGCAAGCGACGCCGATGAGCTGTTTATAGCCTCAACTACGAACGATATTGTCCCCGTAGTCAAATTTGACAGCAATCTCATCGGAGACGGCAAGCCCGGCAAATATACGAAATTGCTCATCCAGGAATTTCGCTCATTTACCGTATGAAGTCTGAAAAAGTGAGATTTTCAGATTCTATCTTAGTGCGTTAATTTGATAGCAGGGCAAATTATGATTTCCAGCATTCCCAGAGTCTTAAAGCGTGGTACTATCATACTCCCGGCCTTAAAGTGGTGATGCCCTTGACGCCCTATGATACCAAATGTCTGTTTAAAAGTGCCATTCGAGACGACCCGGTCATGTTTGTCGAGCACAAGCTTTTATATATGACCAAGGGCTTCGGTGCCACAGGAAGATGATATTATAGAAGCGGTAAGAAGAGTATTACATCTATAAAAGATTTCAGATAGGAAGAAAACCAATGCCACTTGAGAATATGAAAGCTATGCTGAGTAAGGCAGCCGGTGAGGGTTATGCCGTCGGCGCCTTTAATATCCTTGATTACAATTCCACCAGGGCCGTCATCCGGGCTGCGGAGCAAGCAATTGCTCCGGTAATCATTCAAACATCGGCCAAGACAGTAATATTCTGGGGCGCTGCGCCCATCATCTCCTGGGCCAGGCAGCTTGCCGGCCCATCAAGTGTGCCGATTGCTTTGCACCTTGACCACTGCCAGGATTTAGACCTTATCAAAGAGTGCATCGAGGCCGGATGGACCTCGGTTATGATTGATGCTTCTTCAAAACCATTTGAGGAGAACCTTGCGTTGAGTCAGCAGGTTGTGCAAATGGCGCGGCCCAAAGATGTTACCGTTGAAGCCGAGCTTGGAGCCATCGTTGGCGTGGAAGATGATATCCACGTGAAAGAACAGGAGGCACATTTAGCCGACCCAGAACAGGCGGTCAGATTCTGCCGCCAGGTGAAACCTGATTGCTTTGCACCTGCTATTGGGACCGCTCACGGGATTTATAAGGGTGAACCCAAGATTGCTTACGACCTGCTCGAAGAAATTGCAACAAAGACGGCTGTCCCTATAGCCCTTCACGGCGGGACTGGGCTTTTGGATGATGTCTTCAAAAAGTGTATCTCACTTGGTTGTGTGAAAGTGAACATATCAACACAGCTCAAATATGCGTTCATTGACGGATTTGTTGCTTACCACGAGGCACATAATATGGAATACAACCCGCTGAAAGTTATCGACGCCCAGTTCCATCAGCTTAAGGCGGGAATCATTGAGAAGATAAAGCTCTTTGGCAGTGCAGGAAAGGCCTGATAGAGGAGAATATGTAATGAAAGCCATTATTTTCGACTGTGACGGCGTTCTGGCTGATACCGAACGAGACGGCCATCGAGTAGCTTTCAACAAGGCATTTGCAAAAAAAGGTTACTCGATAGAGTGGGGTGTTGAGCTGTACGGAAAACTGTTGGAAGTTTCCGGCGGTAAAGAACGCATGAGACACTACTTCGACAGCTACGGCTGGCCCTGTGATGATGTGGATAAGGATGCTCTTATCAAAGAATTGCACAAACTCAAGACGGACTTTTTTATGCAAATTATAGAATCAGGAGAACTACCTCTACGTCCGGGTGTGGCAAGACTTGTTGATGAGGCTATCGCCGAAGATGTTGCTCTGGCCGTTTGCTCGACCTCCCACGAACGTGCGGTCAATCTCGTAGTAGAGAAGCTGCTTGGTTCTGAACGGAAGGCTCGTTTTAATGCTATCTTGGCGGGAGATGTTGTGACAAAGAAAAAACCCGACCCTGAAATATACAACCTGGTTTCAGAAAGACTAAGTCTTAAGCCATCCGAATGCGTCGTGATAGAAGACAATCGTAACGGTCTGCTTGCAGCAAAAGCCGCAGGTATGTATTGCGTTATCACAACAAACGACTATACAAAGGACGAGGATTTCACAGAGGCCGACCTTGTGGTCTCCGAACTGGGCGACCCGCCGAGTGTTCAGGTAACTCTGGAGACTATCAGAAATATCGTTGAAAAGTGCCGATTCATCCTTCGTAGTACTACGGAGAACGGAAGTAAATTATGAAAAAAACAATACTTGCATTCGGAGAAGTACTCTGGGATATACTGCCAACATGTACGGTCCTCGGCGGGGCTCCTTTTAATTTCGCTTACAGGGCGAACTCACTCGGCGATACCGGTCTGATGATAAGCCGTCTCGGCCGGGATGAACTCGGCTATGAAGCCTGCGACCAAATCGTTCAACTTGGTCTGGATACAAGGTTCATTCAATGGGATGAGCATTTCCCCACGGGTACTGTCCAGGTCAGTTTCGATGAACAGAACAACCCGGACTACTTCATCACACCGAATGTTGCGTATGACCGGATTGAACTGACTGACGAGCTGCTTGAGGCCGTATCAACGGCCGATTGCCTGTGCTTCGGGACTTTGTCCCAGAGGGCCGGAAAATCACGTAAGACCGTCAAGGAACTTTTGGAAAACGCGGATGGGAGCCTTAAATTCCTGGATATAAACCTCCGAAAAAAGTGCTATAGCTTGGAGATTGTGACTTTCTCGCTTCAAAAAGCGGACGTTCTCAAATTGAACGAAGAGGAGGCTCACCAGCTTGGTGATATGCTGGGCATCAAACACGGAAGTCTTCCGGAATTCTGCCAAGAAGTATCAAGCAAGTGGTCTCTTAAATATTGTTTGGTTACGCTCGGCGAAAGCGGAGCTTTCGCGTCTTCAGATGATGGTCAAAAAGTCTATCTTCCTGGATATAAGGTGTCGCTTGTAGATTCACTTGGCTCCGGAGATGCCTTTTCAGCTGGTTTCGTGCATAAGCTCCTTCGGGGGGCGTCACTTGCCGAAGCGTGTGAGTTTGGTAATGTTTTAGGTGCGCTCGTCGCTACGAAAGAAGGCGCGACTTCGTTAATAACCTTAGATGAAATAGAAAGATTTAGCAGTCAGGATTGCCAGCGAATCGTCCATCCCGATTTAAAAGCATTTACAAACTCTTAAGCTGGATGTATGAGGAAATTAAAATGAACAAGATATGCATGGGTATCTGGGGGATGACAAATTTGCGGGACCGCTTTAACGTAAACGGGTTCGGAGAAGAAGTCGCGGTTATCGACCGAATCAAAAAGATTGGCAAAACAGAAGGCGTTGACGGCATTGAACTCCACGTCCCAACGGAGATTGATGAGAAAAACGCCGATGAGATTGAGAAGGTGCTCAAAGATTATAATCTTCAGATGGTTCAGCTTTGCGGACATACCTGGACGGAGAGGCAATACAAGTTCGGCGCCCTCGGCGATACGGAACCAAAGGTGCGCTCCGCTGCAATAGACCGAGTCAAATGGGCGCTGGATATGGGTGCAAGGTTCAATGTGCCTATCAGCGTCCTCTGGCCAGCCACCGATGGCAATGATTTTCCGCTGCAAACGGACTATGTTGCTCTTTATGACCGTTACGTGGATTCTGCGCATCAGATTCTCGACCACCTTCACAAGAACAACTACACCACCAAGGTATGCATTGAACCCAAGCCGTTTGAACCCCGTTCCTGGATTATGATGGGGACAACTGCCGCCGCACTGAGCATCGTTCGGGAGATTGACGACCCAAACTTCGGAATCAATATCGATGTAGGCCATAGTTTGATTGCCAAAGAAAATGTTGAGGATATGTTCTCGCTTGTTCTCCGGGCAAAAAAATTGTTCCACACGCATTTCGATGATAATGACCAGCAGGCCGATTGCGATATTCCGCCCGGCTGCGCTAACTTCATTCGTTTAGTCAGCATTATTTATGTTTTGGACCAAATGGGATACGATGGCTGGTTCGGCCTAGATTTGTTCCCCTATCGGGATGACCCGATGGATTTTATGAAACTATCTGTGGAGAACCTGAGATTTGCGCAAAGCGTTGTTGACTTGATGAACAAAAAGGGAGCCAAAGAATTACGTGCCAAAGGCACTGACGGCCCGGCAATGTCCAGACTGATACGCGATTGTATCAGGCAGGCCAGCCGCGACGAGCCAGCGGCTCGGCAGGCAAAATAGGAGGTTATTATGAGCAGGATAAAAGGTCCCAATGTTTGATTCGCATAAGAAGGATTACTAATGAAGCGAATTTCGATAGTTATCATACTTTTGTGGATGGCTTCTCCGGCCTTGGCAGAACCTGAACCCGGGGATGTTTTTCGTGAATATAAGTGGCGGCCCGAAGGAAAATGGCAGCGGGTAACCGGTCCCGATGCAACGGCCGAAGGAGCAAAAGAATTTTTGCCCAATTCCGTAAACAACATTCTCATCGATGACCTGTATGAACCCCGCCCGTCGAGGACGGGACGGGGTGAACCCAGCCCCTCAAAGTGGACAGAGGGGCGGGGTGAAGCCGTCAAAGTCGAAGCGTACATTGAAATGCTGCTATGTCACAGCGGAACAGCAGGCAAAAAAATCCGTGTTAACACAAATCCCTGGATACCCATCCCTGAATCATCCCTTATTCCGGGCAAGGCAGGACAAGGTCCGCCGAATTCGGAATACCAGTATATGCGCTATCCTTGTGTACAGATTCCTATTAAGTATCTGCGGCAAGGGGATAACACGTTTGAATTTACATGCAGCCCAGGCACATCTTTGGGCGGGTGGTGGCCTCAGTGGATTCTATACGGCGTAACGTTCCGCGTTTACTACGACAGTTCCAGGCCCCATCCGACCGGCACGATTACAAAACCATCTTCCGGTTCGACCATCGGCGAATCACCTGTTTTGGAGGCTAAGGCCACAGGACCTCATACGATTAAGCAAGTCGATTTCATCGGCTTCTATGAAAATTTCAACTGGGAGGGCGACGGCAATTATCGTCAATGGCACTACCGCTATCTTTACAACGACATAAAAAGTCATATCGGCACCGCTACGAACAAGCCATACGAAGTGATTTGGAACAATTCCTGGGTTCCCACTCAGGACCGGCCCATCAAGATAATGGCCCGAATAGTTGATGCTGCCGGAATGTGCTATATGACGCCAGCCGTGGAAAATATTCGCGTGGTTCGCGACAAAACGGTCAGGATGTACAAACCGTATGACGTTCCTAAAAGCTGGTCAACTCGGATAGGCAGTACACACAAGTGCAAAATAGACGTAAATGACGATTTAAGCAAAGCGACCGGTGCAAAAATCATTATGTGTACCTGGAACGGAGTGGCAGCAGACGAAATCGGCATAAATGGCAAGAAGATAGTCACAAAGGTCGGCAAGAACCATGATTTAAGCTATGACGAGTTTGACGTTCCGCTGAATCTAATCAAGTCCGGCACGAATACTCTATACACCCATAGCTCAACTACACATCACGGCATTGAGGTCCAGTGGCCGGGAATGGTTTTGACAGTAAAATACAATAAACCTTAACGGTAACGGCGTCCAAACGGGAGTAAACTTATCCTGGATGATTAGGGTGAATATTAGTTCAGTTGCAAGGTTTTAGAGGTCAAGAAGATGCACGAAATAAAGTGTTTAATAACCGTAAGGAGAGTGTTATGCTTATTGTACACGTTTTTGTACACGTTAAGCCCAATCGTGTCGAAGCCTTCCGGACAGCCTCACTCGAAAATGCTCGTAACAGCGTTCAGGAACCGGGCATTGCAAGATTTGACGTTATCCAGCAGCAGGATGACCCCACGCGCTTTGTACTGGTCGAGGTCTATCGCACCTCGGAGGACCCAGGCAAGCACAAGGAAACAGCGCATTATCAAAAGTGGCGAGATACAGTGGCTGAAATGATGGCTGAACCACGCACAAGTATCAAATATACTAATGTGTTCCCTGACGACCAAGGCTGGGATTAGACGAAACATCTCTTCTCGGGTAGTAGAACCATGAGATTTGAATTTGCGACAGCCACTCGAATCATATTCGGCCCTGGTACACTCAAGGAAGTTGCGCCTTTATCGGCCGAGATGGGAAAACGTGCCTGTGTTGTCACAGGCCATACTATCGAGCGGGCTAAGTCGCTCCTTGAACAGCTTGACCAACAGAGAATTGGATACGTAACGTTCAATGTGGCTGGGGAGCCGACGACGACGGTAGTAAAGGCAGGAGTGGATTTGGCCCGTAAGGCCAAAAGTGATTTGGTTGTCAGTATCGGCGGTGGAAGTGTCCTTGATACCGGCAAGGTCATAGCAGCAATGCTGACCAATAGCGGCGAACTTGAAGATTATCTGGAGGTGGTTGGTGCCGGCAAAGCACTTTCACACAGTCCCGTTTCGCACATCGCGATTCCAACCACTGCAGGAACGGGCGCTGAGGTTACTCGCAATGCAGTGCTGAGCGTGCCCGAATACAGGGTCAAAGTAAGCATGCGTAGTCCATTGATGCTGCCTCGTCTGGCTTTGGTTGACCCTGTACTGACTCATTCGATGCCGCCATCTGTAACGGCAAGCACGGGCCTGGACGCACTTACACAGCTTATGGAAGTGTATGTCTCCAACAAAGCAAATCCGCTAACAGACAGTATCTGCCGGGATGGCCTTAAATGCGCCGGGCGTTCTCTACGTCGAGCTTATGAAAATGGCAGCAATCAAAACGCCCGTGAGGACATGGCCCTGGCAAGTCTCTTTAGTGGATTAGGCCTGGCTAACGCAAAGTTAGGGGCAGTACATGGTTTTGCCGGCCCGCTGGGTGGTATGATTTCCGCTCCACACGGGGTCATATGCGCCAGGCTATTGCCGTTTGTCATGGATGCCAACGTGCGGACATTACAGAGCCGTGAAGCTGACTCAACGGCACTTGCAAGGTATGATGAGATAGCTCAAATATTAACCGGCAAGGCTGCTGCAAAGGCGGCTGATGGGGTCGCATGGGTGCAGGACCTTTGTGCAGTACTAAAAGTGCCGTCGCTGGCTGAGTTCGGATTGAAAAAACAGGATTTCCCAACGATAATAGCGAAGTCCCAGAGGTCGAGCAGCATGAAAGGAAATCCCATCGAACTGACAAACGATGAATTACTGGAAATCTTGAAAAAAGCCGATAAACAAAGGAGCCAATAGCAAGTGCTTAAAGGACTCCCGCGAAGCGGGATTCCAGCATAAGTATCTAACACCTAATACCAATTACAATTAAAAATTGCCGAAAGAACTGCATATAATACTCACAGAGAACCTGGATTCCTGCTTTCGCAGGAATGACAAACTCAGGCAACTTGCCGCGATGCGTCTCAGCGGGTCGGCAATCATTAACAAAATTTGGTATAAGGGGTGATTATCGCTATGAAAGTAGAGCTTCACTATGGCAAGGGTCTGATGTCCTTGCAAATTCCCGAAGCTAACGTATGGCAAATTATACGGCCATGGCAGAAGGAGGAAAAAGTGGACAACTTAACGCTTCTACGGCAAGCGACGGCAAACAAGGAGGTAACCAATTTTCGAGATGAGATTGCCGGTAAGCGCCTTTGTGTGCTGCTGGACGACGGCACCCGTGATGAGCCATTTAATGATATATTCGGACAGCTCTTTAATCACCTGCGAAGAAGCTCGCTGGTACGATTCTTGATATGTACCGGAACGCACAATCCCCAGACTCCCGAAAACAATAGGATTAGAGTAGAAATAGTAAAAGCCGCCAAGAAAACAGGTATTGACAACTATGAGATACATGCCCACGACTGCGAACACGAAAGATACCTGAAAGCAGGTCAGACACAACATGGTACGGAAATCATATTCAATGTCCTGGCTGACGATGCGGAGGTCTTTTTGGTGGTGTCGGATATGAAGGTCCACTATTTTGCCGGATATTCGAATCCGATAAAGAACTTTGTGCCCGGGATATGTGCATACGAGACAGCGGAACAAAACCACCGTCTGGCACTTGATGAGAAATCAACATTCGGCATCCATCCGTGGCATAGTGATAGAAGTAGAAGAAATAATCCACTTGCGGAGGACCAGCTTGAGGGGATGCAGTTGATTATAAAGGAGCGGCCGGTCTATGCGCTTGCTACTATTACCACTTTGGGAAAGATACATTGGGCACAGTTTGGGCTCATTGATAAGGTCAGCAGCGAGGCCTTTACTATAATCGACCAGAGGAATACGCATACTGTAACGCCGGTCAAACGTCTTATCGTTTCAACTGGCGGGTTGCCGAACGACACGACACTTTACATCGCCCAGCGGGCCCTCGAGCTAACAAAAAGTGCTGTCACGGATGGCGGCGAGATACTTTTCCTGGCAGCGTGCCCAAATGGTATCGGCGAGAAGCAAACTATGGAGAATTTTTACAACCGTCTTACCGCGCCGATTGACGAGACACTAAAATCAATTGAGAGCAAATATAAGCTATACAATCACAAGCCATATAAGTTTGCCAGACTGATACAGCGGTTACGGCGAATCTGGATGTATTCAGAAATAGATGATAACCTTATCGAGGCGGCACATTTGCATCCTACGCATGAGCCTCAAACGGTTATTGATAACTGGCTCGCCGAAGAGCCGGATGTTAAAATTACAGTAGTGGACGGCGCTAATAAGATAGCTTTATATGAAAGGCAGCCTTCTCGTCGGGAATCCAAAACATAGTTACATAAATGACAACTCCTCACCGTTCGTAGAAGTAATAGAACATAGTAAGTTTTAGGGCCAATCCCCCCGGCTGCAAGAACTTCAGTAATGAGACTACCATACTATGGCTACATGCAAAAAATGTGGCAGGACCTCTAAGGAAACAGCTAAGATATTGTCACTTTGCGCTGAGTGTATTCGCAAGATAGACAAGAAGTCTCTGGTCGAGCTTGAAGCAGTTCATACACGAAGCCGTCAGGGATTTAACCTTCCCACCTCACCACCATCAAGTCCAGATGGTATTCAATGTGGTCTCTGCCAAAACAAATGCCAAATTCCTATTGGCGGGCGAGGCTATTGCGGTGTGCGGAGAAACGAAAATGGGCGTTTGAAAGGTGGTACTCCCGAGGAAGCTGCGGTTTCATGGTATAATGACCCTCTACCAACCAACTGTGTTGCAGATTGGGTATGCGCAGGCGGTAGTGGAGCTGGATACCCCAAATGGGCATACCGGCCTGGCCCGGAGCAAGGTTATGTGAATCTGGCAGTATTCTATCAAGCCTGCACATTTGATTGTCTTTTCTGCCAGAATTGGCACTATCGAGAGCATTCGACTACGAATCAAACACACACTGCCGCCGAGCTTGCAGAAGCGGTAACTGCCCAGACTTCGTGCATTTGTTTCTTTGGCGGTGACCCAACGTGTCAGTTGCCTCACGCATTGGCGGCTTCGAGACTGGCATGCAAACAGAACCGGCAGAGGATATTACGGATTTGCTGGGAAACAAACGGCTCGATGAGTCCGGATTTGCTGGAGGAGATGATGAGCTTATCTCTGGAAAGCGGCGGCTGTATCAAGTTCGATTTGAAAGCTATGGATGCCAATATCCATCATGCCCTTTGCGGCGTAGATAATAGCCGAACGCTTGAAAACTTTGCTGTGGCAGCCAGGCATATTTCAGAAAGGCCGGAACCACCCCCGCTCGTTGCCAGCACGCTGCTGGTGCCAGGCTACATTGACGCCCAGGAAGTCAAAGCGATAGCATCGTTCATTGCAAAACTGGACCCAAATATACCGTATGCCCTGCTTGGATTCCACGGTGATTTCCTTATGACCGACCTGCCCTCGACATCTTGGAGGCAGGCGGAAAGCTGCCTTGAAGCTGCAACGGAAGCGGGATTGAAGCGTGTTCGGATAGGTAATGTTCATATACTTCGCTAAAGTAAGTGGAAACCTGTACTCAAAAAACTTTACGAATATACACGGTTGGTCATTCGAACCTTTCTTTTGAGCAGTTTTTATCACTGCTTAAGGAATTCGGAATTAGCCTCGTAGCTGACATAAGACGGTATCCCAGCTCACGAAAATTTCCGCATTTCAATCGCCAGGTCCTGTGCAAACTACTGGCGGCTGAAAACATTGAGTACCTGTGGCTGGAAGCCCTTGGAGGCCGCAGGCATACTGGAAAAAATGACAAGTCTCCCAATATTGGGCTTAAAAATTCCGGATTCCGTAACTACGCAGACCATATGGGCACGGATGAGTTCCGCGCGGCTGTTCAGAAGCTTCTGTTATCCGCAGCAATATCACATAGTGCTATTATGTGCGCAGAAAAGTTCTACTGGAAATGTCATCGCAGACTTCTTAGCGACTACCTGGTTGCACAAGGTGTAGAAGTAGTCCATATAGCAGGACCAGGCAAACTCTCAATTCATAAGCGAACGCCTTACACCATGACTACCGAGGACGGGATTATCTATCCTTTACCAGAAACGAATGATACACAAAAAGAGCTTTTTGGACCTTGACGCATAAGCTGAACAGAGATAACTTTATTACGAAATGGTCTGTGAATTGATGCCGGTTGGGCAGTATGAGAGCGACCTTTTTTTCAAACACGATTTTTTTGGCTTTTTTAGCGACTTTGGCTATGAATTTCAAACCACCCACTGCCTCAGAGAGCCTCAAAGCTATAGGGTCAACCAAGGAACTTTCGGATAATCTCAGGAAGGCATTGGAACCCGGTGGCGATTTTGAAGCCATACCCATCCCGAAACCGGGCGATTGGTTGGCTGTGCATCGAGAGGCAGGGCAGACTTTTAATCAGTTTGTGAAGTCGAAGCCGAACCGGCCGGACAAAATCCGCAAAAAAATTTACCTGCAACCTCTTGGTGAATTTCCCGAAGGGAAAATTCCTCTGGCTGAAAGATTGAGAGAGTATGCCGGCGTTTATTTTGCGACGGAAGTGGAGGTGCTCCCTGGCCTGACCCTGAGCGGCGAAAATATCACAACACGAACCAACCCATTTACGCGAAATCGACAAATTCTAACCCAAGACGTATTAGCTATTCTAAAAAGGAATATACCTTCAGATGCTTTTTGCGTCCTGGCAGTAACGATGGAGGACCTTTATCCTGAGCCTTCATGGAATTTTGTATTCGGACAAGCTTCGCTTCGCGAGCGGGTCGGTGTCTATAGTTTTGCCCGTTACGACCCTGCCTTTTACGGCCAGAAGCGGGGGAAAGACTATGAAAAAGTTCTGCTGCGACGAAGCTGTAAAGTTCTGGCCCACGAGATAGGCCACATGTTCGGTTTGAAACATTGTATCTACTTTAAGTGCGCTATGAACGGGTCCAACCATTTGAAAGAAAGCGATTCTCGACCGATGTACCTTTGTCCGGTTTGCCTGCGCAAGCTTCAATACGGTATCGGATTCGATGTCGTTAGCCGCTATAGTAATCTTTTACAATTCTACCGACCTGCCGAGCCGCTGGCTCGTCGCGGCTGGAAGGTGGGCTTTGAAGAAGAAACGCAATGGGTTATAAAACGTCTCAGATGGATAGTGGGAGATAAACCCCGTTAGAAATTCAGAAACTCCAAGTGAGCCCCGTTAGAGCCTTTTCCTTTCGGGCCTCTAACGGGGTGAGCAAGGAAAAGGAAATATTTCTCCCGAAGGGATGCCTATGGTTATAACGGGGTAAAGCGGCAAAAGCGTTTATTGATGAGAAAAATCCAGATTAAGACAGATTTATGTCCTGCCTTGCCAGAGGCCATAAATTATTTGGAACGCTCCTACTATGTCCGATTTTCTCGTCACTCTAACTCGACGCCGGCATATTTTAACCTTTCAAGCGTGTTATGATAAGGGCTAATTACTTCTTCCTCAAGATTATCAACAAGTGATGTATCTATGGACGCAAGCCGTTCAAGAAGACCTTGACGCTCCTGATTGGTAACGATTCTGGGGTCTGCGGTCATAGCCGCAACATGACAACTTGCCCCTGCTTCCATTAGGTTCATGATACCCTTGAAAGGTAACTCAAAGCTTTCCGGTATGGCTCCGGTCTTTCTGGTGAAGGCTTCCGGTGTGCCCGCCTTAAGGGAGACCCTCGTGTGGACTTTTTTGAAACGAGCAATTTGCTTTGCATAGTCAGGGTCGGCCCCAATCAGAATCCCATTGGTCTCAAGAATAAATAAACGAAACGGCGAATCCTCTATCTTTTCCAAGAGGGCGAGAAGGTGAGACTTACCCAGTGTCGGTTCTGCTCCAGATATACGGAGTTGATTGACTCTTGCTTTGCGGCCGACGCGGCTAAGCTGGCGGAAAGCCTCTGCCGCAGAATAAAAGTGGCCGTACTGTTCCGGGTAGTCACGACACCAATGCACCCAGCAGAATATGCAGCGAAGACAGCACCCGCAGGTATATCCGGTCACGATTCCACCATACATACGGGTGCAGTAAAATTTGGTATACTTGCGAAGATTGTCGCGACATACAATCTTCTCCGTCTCCCTGGCAAGCTCAAGCGGGTCAAAAGGTGTAAATCCCGGCTCGATACATCGTTGATATGTTTGGCAGGGAACGCTCATCTTGTTTCTTCCTTCCAGCCGTGCCAGAGCCACGCCCCGTTAGAGCCTTTTTCTTTCGGGCCTCTAACAGGGCACGTCTCGGTCCGTTCTCCGTAGCAGGCCTACTCCGCCGACCCGTCCTCCGCAGTAGCCTCGCTACGGAGGGTGGAAGCGGCTGCGAAGGCCGGAAGCTACTGCGAATGATGAACAGGTTTACCGGATATATTGCCTCAATAACATGGCAACACGCCTATCAGAAGCATGCGAATTCGCATTATACTGTATGTCATAAGCAGCACAAAGACCCAAAATACTTCTGCACCAAAAAGCCTGTCGCGCCGTGTCCGTGACACGTATGTGTTTAGCCTCAGTTGTTTTATTGGTGGCACGGCCATCTTGGCCGTGTTATCATGGGCTGCTCGCCGTGCTACGCTTGTCGCAGCAGGGAAGCCCGTGCCACATAAGGAAACTGCTGATTCAGTTGTCTGGCTAAACACATTCCGCGACCCGGCGGGAAAGAATTCTACATTTGTACTATGGCAATATCTATCCATCGCAGTATAATGCTGTTTTTTTCTGCGTCTTGTAATGAAAAAAGCGTTTTCTAAATACGTTCGTCAAGCTCTTACAAACCTGTTCATCCCGTCCCGTCTTCGCCCGTCTGGCCGCCGGACAGGACGTGCGGGATTCATCCTTCGCAGTAGCTCTGCTACGGAGAACGGACCGAGGCGTGCCCTGTTAGAGGCCCGAAAGAAAAAGGCTCTAACGGGGCGTGGCTCTGGCACGGCTGGCGTCTGGCCCTTATACGGGGCAGCGTTTGCGATGTCAATAAGTCTAAGCGTATTGTGGACGGCCATGCCGTTTATCATACGCAACATCGGCGGAACCGAAGAGCATGTCGGATACATCTGGGCCGCCAACATGCTCGGCTATATGTTGTGCTTGTTATTAGCCGCAGTGATGTTGGGGCATCTCAAGCCCCGCCAAACAACCCGCACAGCCGTCGCCGCTATGTTCCTGGCAACCCTCGTGATGTTCATTGTGGTTTACCACGTAATAGACCACAATCAACTGGGTAAACCTATGCTTATCTGGATGATGATTGCCGCAGGCACACTCGCCGGAGCAGCAATGTCACTCTTCTGGCCTTTTCTTATGACCTGGATCTCAGCCGACTACGAGGGTGCCATCCTGAACCGCCGACTCGGAACCTATAACGGCATGTGGTCTGCTGCCGCAATCATGGGGCCTCTGATAGGTGGTATGCTCGTAGATGTGAGCACATTGGGGCCAATCACGGTGGGTGTGGCGTGCCTGGCGATTTGCTTTGTGCTGCTCTGTCTGGCTCATGACAAGTCTGCCGGCACCGCTGCATCTGCAAGACCTGCCAGCCTGTGGCACGGGCTTCCAGCCCGTGAAAACACGGCCAAGATGGCCGTGCCACCGGGCTCTGGCAGGGCTGGTGTCTCTGAAATCTGCTTTGACCGAGGGCTGCTATTGCGCTTCAGGTGGATGGCCCGTTTTGCCCTATTCTGCTCCTGGGTCTGCCTGGGCGTGTCACGTTCGCAGTTTGCACTGCTGTTTACCGGTATGGGATTCTCAGAAACGCAGTTCGGGATAATTATCACAATATTTGGAATCTGCAACTTCCTCGTCTTAACCGGCGCAGGGCGCCTGGCCTTCTGGCATTTCAAACCGATGCTTCTTCTCGGCGTCCAGATAGTCCTTGTCCTCTCTCTTTTTCTGATTATCTTCGGCCGCACGCTCTGGGCCTTTATCCCCGCATTCGTGATTATGGGCTCCGGCTTTGGCTTTGCCTACAGCTCTCACCTCTATTACGGCGCCTGCGGCAGCAAAAAACGCTCCTCTCAGATGGCAATCCACGAAATCACTCTCTCACTCGGCGTTATCGTCGGCTCCGGAGCAGGAGGGTACCTGTCCAGACACTTCGGAATCTACTGGCCCTACTGGTTCGCCGTCGTTGTTCTTGCTCTTGGTCTGGCAGCTCAAATAGTCGCATGGTTCGTCCTCCGAAAGGAGTCCTCCGTAAGTCCACAGGACACCTAACCCAAGTTACGCAGTTATGAGGATGTATAGGGTATTTTGATAGCACCAGGGCCGATTTTCATAAAAAGTCTTCACTACATCGGGTTTTGGCCTTGTGAGCAGAGCTGACGAACGGCAATCGCCGACTTGATGCCGAAAAAAAATTTTATTTCCCTACAACTTCGTAACTTGGGTTAAAAAGGGGCCTATACCGAATCAATGGGTATAAGCCCCGAGTTAATACAAATCACAATATCAAAAACACAACTAATTGCAACTTGCTACTTACGGTGCTGTCTCCAGTGGCGGAGGATAAAGACGAATATCATCGAAGAACACCATACCTGAACCACCAGCCAGTGGATTGTTCCTATTACCAAAACCAAGAGTAATCGTGTTGACATTAGTAAGGTTCACACCGAATGCCTGGAGGTCGATATTCCATTGGGTCCACGCAACTGCCAGTGCCGCATCAGGATTATCATTAGTAACCACAGCGCTGCCATTTAGAACAACGTACATCAGTTCAGCTGCGTTAGCCGAGCTACCTCTGAACCAAATCGTCAGTGTATCGACACCTTTCTCTGTCCAGTCACGAGGATAAGTCAATGTCATAGTCGCCTCAGATTTACCAACAGCGTTATCGTAGGCGAGCGGCATCGACTGAGAACCGCTGTGAACGATAGTTTGCTCTGCAAAAGGAGGATTATCATAACCAACAACAGATCCATTTGATGGGTCGTCAAATCCGTCCGACCAGGCATGAAATATCCTGTTGCTCTCGGGGTCACTGGGATCAAGGTCATTGTAGGACTCGAAATCGTCCACGATAAGGAAGTTGGCTGTCGTAAAGCTCCAGAGATTACCTTTCCATGGACTATCGGCGTTGGCGTTATTGACCTCATCAATACGCCAATAGTAGGTAGTATCCCACTCAAGCTTTCCGGGATCATAGCTCTCGGAACCAAGGTTTCCGCTACCTTTGTACTCAGGCGAAGCCATATCGGCATTTTTCACCGCTTTTTTATCTGTGCCGAAATAGACCTGATGTGAAGCTGCATAGATTCCAGGCGACCAGCTAATAATCGGTGTTTGCGTTACGTCCACAGCGCCATTAGACGGGTTGGGGCTGCCGACGGCGCCCAGAGTAGTAAAGCTCCAGACGTCGCCTTTATATGTGACCGAGCCATCAAACTCATCGATCCGCCAGTAGTAAGTCTTAGCCAATTCAAGTGTGCCGGGAGAATAAGTTGCATCCGCCTGAAGCAGACCTCCGGCGGCATTGTTCACATCGTCAAAATTGTCGCCGAAGTAAACGGTGTGCAATTTCGAACCGAAACCGGCCGTCCAGCTAAGGTTTGAATTCATGTCGATAGACTCGGCGGTATCAGCCGGGACAGGTGCATAAGCGGTCTTGGGAGGAATACTAAAGCTCCAGACATCGCCTTTCCAGGGACTGTTCGGCTCGGCTTCGTTGACCTCGTCGATTCGCCAGTAGTACGTTGTACCCGGAACGAGGCCGTCCGGATAAGCGAACCCTGGGAAACCGGCAACCAAAAAAGTCTCGGTCTGGTTGCCCCGGAATGTGCCTTCGGCTCCGTTGTCCACGTCTTCAAAATTATCACCTATATACACATCGTGTGAAACCGCAAAATCCCCCGGTGACCAGCTAAGGGTTATCCACGTATCCTCATGGAGGGCACCGTCAGGTGGATTGGGACTAAAGGCCTTTGTAAACGTTGGAGGGATACCATTAAACAGGTCCTGTACTTGGCCTGGCGTCAGCGTGCGGTCATATATGCGGACATCATCAATAAGGCCATTGAAGTATTCGCCCCACTCTGTGTTCTGGCCAATGTAAAATGATTCATTACTGGCGGAGTCGCCAAGCAACAAATTGCCGCTTAGACTATTTGTAGCCACGTTAATTCCATTTTTATACATTTTCATGGCGAATCCATCGTAACTGAGCGCTACATGCGCCCAGGTGCCAGATTCTATAGGGACATCTGGTATCCAATCAGTACCCCCAATTCCACTTGGTCCAGCTAAAGAAACCCCGATGTTACCGCCATAAAGAAGCCAGTATAGATCCTTTCTCCAAGCAGGAGTATGGGCAAACTTAGAGACGATAGTTCTCCAATCAGCAACATCCACAGGATTGATCCATGCCGTGACTGTGATCTCATTCGTAATATCAAAACTCCTGTCATCAGGAACTTCAACATAATCATCAATTCCGTCAAACTCAAGAGCACCACCTATCTGGCCATCAGAAGGCCGCCAGGTCGGGCCGTTAAGGGTACCATGATTCTCACTGCTGGACGAGTCGTAAGCGATAGTGCCGGAACCCTCATCTAACTTCCAGTGTCCCACTAAACCAGCTGAAGTGTTACCAACCAGACCCGGCACCAAAACAAAAGAAATTAGATAAATCAATTTTCCACACATAAAGGTCCTCTTTAAAAAATATGTTATTCATTGAAATGTAAAATTTCTTCTATGCGAAATGTGTACTATAACTCCATGCCTCGCATAATAACTCCTCCTCTACCGAAAATTATAAGAATTGCACCCGCTGGGTGATCTCAAAGCCACAGATGCCCGGCTGCGCAGGCACAAGCTTCACTAATGTTATCTATACCAAATTATCCACCTTCCCGTCAAGGAAAATCTCTGGATTATGAGTGGATTTCCAGGAGTCTGTCCAAGTAATAGTTGTATATAGTTTAGATAGTGATATAATACAGCCAGGCATCGGTAAAGGATTATGAATTTTCGGAGGCTCAAGGATGAGTAAAACATATCGGCCCTGGAATCCCAATCAACAATGGCTTCTTCCACCATCGGTCTATGAGTGGTTACCCGCGAATGATCTGGTTTATTTCATTCTGGATACGGTCAACGAACTGGACATCTCGACTATCACCACAAAGTATGAACAAGAAGAACGCGGCTATCCGCTCCGTCAGGCCTTCCTTGATTTTTATAAGGAATTGCCGGACTGACATACAATCCGCGGATGATGGTGGCTCTTTTGATTTATGCCTACTGTCGCGGGATTTTCAGTTCGCGTAAGATCATGCAGGCCTGCGAGGAACGTCTGACGTTCAGGGTCATCGTGGGTGATGACATCCCGAACTGGCGGACGATCAGTAATTTCCGCAAGCTGCATCTTAAAGCACTGGAACAGTTGTTCGTGCAGGTTTTGCAGCTCTGCCAACAAGCCGGCCTCGTCAAGCTCGGCCATGTGGCTTTGGATGGAACCAAGATCAAAGCCAATGCGTCTCGACACAAAGCCATGAGTTACAGCCGAATACTGCAAGAAGAACAGCGATTGACCGAGGAGATTCAAGAACCCTTCGCCAAGGCGCAAGCCATTGACCAGCAGGAGGACGAACAATACGGGCCCGATCGTCGTGGGGACGAGTTGCCGGAGGAATTAGCTAGCCGCGAAAGTCGTCTACAACGCATTCGGGAGGCGAAACGGGCATTAGAAGCGAAAGCCAGGGCTGCTGCTCAAGAAGCCCAGAAGCTACGGGAACAAGAAGATTCTCAAGATGGAGATCAATCAAAACGTGGCAGAAAATGCAAGGCCATTTCAGAGGTTCCTGCGGACAATCAGCAGTATAATTTTACGGATCCGCAATCAGGGATCATGAAAGCAAACAATAAAGGTTAGGATCAGTGTGGCAATGCCCAGGCGGCGGTGGATAGTGCAAACCAGATCATTGTTGCCTGTGATGTGACCGACGAAAGCAATGACAAGCATCAATTTGAGCCGATGTTAGAGCAAGCCCAAGACAATGTTGGGCAAGGTCAGACGATCAAAGCCGTTTCCGCTGACAGCGGCTACTATATATAGCGAATTGAATGTGAAATTCGCCGAAGACAGAAATATCGATGCGTATATTGCGACCCAAAGGATGAAGCATAATGGTCCTGTGCCGAAGGTCCCTCGTGGTCGGCCCCCAAACGAATTAAGCATTCGAGAAAAGATGGCCCGAAAGCTGCAGACCAAGAAGGGACGCGAAACTTATTCTAAGCGCAAGAGTATCGTCGAGCCGGTGTTTGGCCAGGTCAAACAAGCGCGAGGCTTTGTTCAGTTTTCGCTGCGAGGCCTCGAAAAGATGCGTGGCGAGTGGGCGATTGTCTGCCTGACTCACAACTTGTTGAAGTTATTCAGAGCTCAAAACGCCATGGCAGCTTAATGAGATGTTGGGGACGTTTGTCATCTGGCAATGATGACTCCTACTTTGAGAAAGAAATATGTTGTTCCCGCTGCAAAGAAGAAATTCCTGTTCTTGAAAATCAGGATTTAAAGATAAAAGAAAACAGAAGAAGCACTGATTAAATCAATTACTCGGACAAGCTCCTAGCCCCTATACAAGCGTGACGTCTTGAATTTTATTATGCA
>JBAQFY010000383.1:0-1557 GCA_049287505.1 Sedimentisphaerales bacterium
CGGCTTCAGGGCCTTGAAGATGATAGGTACGATGAATGTGGGATATTGTCTCGCCCGGTTTTAAGGCCGCCGCCGGCGATGATGTTTCAAGCTCATAAAATGGCCCCATCGGTTTAGCGCCGGGTTCGGCTGGACCATCGTTGTACGAATTAACAACGTCACCTTTGTACGGCTCTTTCTGAAGCTCCCACATTGAGTTCACATAATCGGAAGCAATCTGAGGTTTGTTGTACTGGACAATTGTCAGGACTTTATTGACGGCATCATAACTGCCGGCTATTGGCCTGGCACGTTGGGGCGAAAGACCTATCTTACTGCGATATTGTCCGTCACCACTAAAGAACAACACACTGTCCTTAACCACCAGCCGATTCGCAGGAACCTTACCAAAGTAGGCGTCGTTCACGATCGAACCAAGTTCATCCTCCGTACCTACGTTGAACGGGACAACAATCGTGGTTGCAGGCGACGGATTGAACATGCCAAGAATCCAGATTGAGAGCAGTCCGGTTTCTTTGTCCCAGGCCTTGGTGCCTGTGTTGGTCATTGTGTTGTTTGATTCAAAAGCAACTATTTTAACTGTTTTGGCCGGAGCTATTCCCAACGCATCGAGCGCTTCGCTTCGTTCAAGAACTCGAATTTCACGGTCCACCCGAAGGTTAAAAATAGTGCGCGAGTAGTTCTCTAATTGCATATCTTTTTTTAGAATTGCACGGCTTTTAGATTTGGAAACAAGCTCAAATGGCTCTGTATCAATGGACGCCGGAGTAAACCAGTTTTCGAGGTCGAACGGAACGCCTTTTTTGAAAAATATCGAAAATTGTCCGCCCTCAGGTCCTATCCAGAAACGGTCTTCACCCCCATAAACATTGATGTGCTCGACCGTCTTGCCGGAAGCGATCAGCTCACGGTTAATCCAGCCGAAGCTCAATCCCTCCGTTCCCTCCGCGGTGCTGGTCATCGCGCGTCCCTGCAGCGCGGGCAAAACAGCTACCTGGCCACCGCCGGAGGTGTCTGATAAAACGACCACGTCGGTATATTTTTTTAAAAACGCCAGGTCGCCGCCAAATGTCTTTTTTGCCATTTCCGTCTTTTCCTCCACACAGCCTGACAAGCTCGCAATAAATATCAGAACAAGCAGCAACTTTACAGTTCTCATAGTTTGCCTCCCTACTTATTTCGTTCTTTTGCTATAAACGCCAATCCCTCCCCAAAAAAACGTTAACTCAAAACGCCTTTTTTTGAGTTCTTATAATAAAACACTCTGAGATACAGGTCAAGCTGCAAAATAACTGTTTATTCAAGTGATTCGAGGAATAATTGGACTTGAAATTTACTGGCCGGGCGAAGGTATGGCTGCAACCCAGTTATCTGGGTCGTTGCCGTAATCGGCCTGTCCGGTGCCAGACGGGGCGCTGGTCTTGCGCGTAAGCGATTTGCCGCCGCCGTCCGGTGCACTCGGCCAGAGGTCAACGCCGCCGGGACAATCCTCAGGATGAATCCCGCCCCTCGAAGAGGGGTCGGGATGAAAACCATCGCTATAACCAACCCTGTCAA
>JBAQFY010000384.1:0-26462 GCA_049287505.1 Sedimentisphaerales bacterium
TAATTTATTAACATACGCCAGGACGACGAAAGGGTACGGAAATGGCTGAAATAAGTCGCACATCTCTATTTGGCAAGCTCAACAGTTTGTGCTATAAATCCATTGAAAGTGCTACGGTTTTCTGTAAGCTGCGAGGCAACCCATACGTGGAATTAGTGCATTGGCTGCACCAGATTCTGCAGTTACAGGATTCGGACCTGAACCGTATTATACGGCACTTTGATATAGACCCTTCCAGGCTCGCTAAGGATATGACCGAGGAGCTGGATAGACTGCCGCGAGGGTCCACGTCGATTTCAGACCTGTCTTCTCATCTTGAAGAGTCTGTAGAGCGGGGATGGGTTTACGGAAGCCTGCTATTTGGGGAATTGCAGGTTCGCACGGGCCACTTGATAGTTGGCATCCTTAAGACCGGCGGGCTCAAGAATGTTCTTCTGCGTATCTCAAGCGAATTCAACAAAATTAAGCTCGAGCAGTTAACGGACGGTTTCGCGAAAATTGTAGGCGGCTCACCGGAAGAAACGCTCACAGCAACCGATGGTTCCTCCCTCCGAGCCGAGGCCGGAGCCGCTCGTGGTACCGGAGAGATGGCACCGGCTGCAATGGGCAAGCAGGAAGCCTTAGCGAGGTTTTCAGTGGACCTTACAGAAAAGGCTCGGAGTGGGGAAATGGACCCTATTGTAGGACGCGACGGGGAAGTCCGGCAGATAATTGATATTCTGATGCGCCGCCGTCAAAACAACCCGATTTTGACGGGTGAAGCGGGAGTTGGCAAGACAGCAGTTGTTGAAGGATTTGCCCAGCGTATCGCTCAGGGTGATGTGCCCCCGGCGATTAAGGATGTATCGCTGCGGGTGTTGGACGTAGGTTTGCTCCAGGCCGGTGCCAGCATGAAAGGTGAATTTGAGAACCGTCTGCGTCAAGTTATAGAAGAGGTTCAAAGCTCGCCTAAACCGATTATTTTGTTCATCGACGAAGCGCATACTCTCATAGGGGCCGGGGGGTCGGCAGGTACGGGTGATGCTGCTAACTTGCTCAAGCCGGCGTTAGCTCGTGGTACGTTACGGACTATCGCGGCCACTACGTGGTCGGAGTATAAAAAATATATTGAGAAGGACCCTGCGCTTACCCGTAGGTTCCAGGTAGTCAAGGTTGATGAACCCGAAGAAGAAAAGGCTCTAATGATGATGAGAGCAGTGGCTTCGAATCTTGAGCAGCACCATCGAGTTCAGATATTAGACGAGGCCTTGGACGCAGCGGTTCGTCTTTCGCACAGGTATATTCCTGAACGTCAATTACCCGACAAGGCTGTGAGTCTGACTGATACTGCATGTGCAAGAGTTGCCATAAGCCAGCATGCTGTGCCCCCGGAATTGGAGGATTGCCGTCGGCGAATTCAGGCTTTGGAAACGGAACTGAAAATCGTTAACAGGGAAATTGCAGCGGGCATAGACCACAAAACCCGCGAATCTGAAATTACCGAGAAACTTGAAGCCGAACGCCAAAGATTAACAAAGCTGGAGGAACGCTGGTCAAAAGAAAAAGAGTTGGTTGACGCTGTTTTAGATATTCGGGCCAGATTACGCAAAAGCGGTGAGGGCACCATCGAACAAGCAGAGATTGTTGAAAAAGAAACTGCAGAAACCATTGAGAAAACTGAGGATGCGCCTCAGGCCGATACGGGCGAGCCTGCCGGGGCAGCAGCCGAAAAACCGGAAAAGCCAGATAAAGAAAACAGAGAGAAACTGCTCGAAGAGCTCAAATCGCTGCAGGAGCGGCTCAAAAACCTACAGGGGGAAACGCCTCTGATTCTTCCGTGTGTTGATGCCCAGGCTGTTAGTTCAGTAGTTGCTGATTGGACGGGGATACCGGTTGGTGGAATGGTAAAGAATGAAATCGAAGCCGTTCTGAATTTGTCGGATAGATTACGCGAGCGTGTAATCGGCCAGGACCATGCACTGGCGGCGATTGCTAAGCGCATTACAACATCGCGTGCTGGTATAGAAAATCCCAGCCGGCCCATCGGAGTAATGTTCCTGGTCGGGCCCAGCGGTGTGGGCAAGACCGAAACGGCACTTGCTTTGGCTGAAGCTATGTATGGCGGCGAAAGTAACCTGATAACTATCAATATGAGTGAGTTCCAGGAAGCACATACCGTTTCAACCCTCAAAGGCTCACCTCCGGGATACGTCGGCTATGGCGAAGGGGGAGTTCTGACAGAGGCGGTGCGACGGCGACCCTACAGTATTGTTTTGCTCGACGAAGTTGAGAAAGCTCATCGCGATGTGCACGAGATATTTTTCCAGGTTTTCGACAAAGGCCAGATGGAAGATGCTGAAGGACGCCTGATTGATTTCAAGAATACAATTATTCTCCTGACGAGCAATGTCGGCACGGACCTGATTATGGATATGTGCAAAGACCCGAAGCTAATGCCTGACCCTGAAGGGGTATGCAAGGCTCTTCGTAAACCTTTGCTGAAGGTCTTTCCGGCAGCCCTTCTCGGTCGGCTTGTTATCGTGCCTTTTTATCCAATCAGTGACGAAACGCTGAAGCTTATAACTCGCCTGCAGTTGAGCCGAATTGGACGTCGTACACAACAAAACCACAAGATACCGTTCAGTTATGACGATGACGTTGTGGACCTTATCGCCAGCCGGTGCACGGACGTTGAAAGCGGGGCTCGAATGGTCGATGCCATCCTGACCAATGCTCTGCTTCCGGAAATAGGCCAGGAGCTGCTGACCCGGCTTATGGAAGGTAAAACCGCAAAACGGGTCCATATCGGCGTCAAAGACAGCGAGTTTACTTATTCCTTCGACTAAGGCAGTACGAAATGGTTTTGTATAAGAGAGGGGGGATTGGAACAGAAATAATTAAAAGTGCCGAAAGTGAGCTAAAGTGCCTAAAGTGAGCTAAAGTTGTAAGAATAGAGTTTACTGAATTTTAGGCACTTTAGGCGCTTCAAACTTTAGGCACTTCGGTGGATAGGCTTCCTGCGGATTGCTAACGCCGAAAGCTATAATTCCTGCAGACAGACGGTGCTTAATGTAAAATGAATTCTGTTTAAGGCAGTTACTAATGGCAAAGACTCAGAAAGACAGAGAGTTAGAGATAGCGACCCCGTTGGGAGAAGACGTGCTTTTGCTGGTAAGTATGTCGGGCACCGAGCAGCTGGGCCGACCGTTCAAGTTCGAATTGGAATTAGCCAGCGAAGACGATCGGATTCCAGCTAAGGACATTGTGGGGCAGAACGTAACAATTCGGCTAAATCTGTCCGAAGGCAAAATCCGCTATTTCAACGGCTTCGTAAGCCGTTTCGAGCAAACACGACCTACGGGCGGGCTGGCAAACTACCGGGCAACCATGGTGCCCTGGCTGTGGTTTCTGACTCGAACCGCAGATTGTCGCATCTTTCAAAAAAAGATGGTTCCTGATATTATTGAAGATGTCTTTCGCGAGCATGGGTTCACGAATTTTGAGCGCTCCCTGAGCCCTGAGTACCGCACCTGGGAGTATTGCGTGCAATACCGTGAGACCGACTTTAATTTTGTCAGCCGGCTTATGGAGCAGGAGGGGATATACTACTTCTTCAGGCATAAGAACGGCGAACATTCATTGGTCCTGGCCGATTCAGCCAGCGCACACAAGCCTTATCCTGATTACGATGAAATCAAATACCATCCTGCCGATTTGGGAGTTAGTAGTGAGGAGTGCATTTCGGACTGGAATGTTGAGACGCATCTGCAGCCCGGCTCGTATGCTCTGAACGATTTCGACTTCAAGGATATCCGGAAGGACCTGAAGGCAAGAGCGATAGTGAAGCGTGAACATGCGGCGGCGGAATTCGAGATCTACGATTATCCCGGTGAGTACGCCGATTCTAAAGACGGAGAAGGTTATGCCAGGAAACGTATCGAGGAGCTGCAGGCCCAATATGAAGTCGTATCTGCCGGTTCCGACGCACGCGGTGTCTGTGCGGGCTGCACGTTTACACTTATTGACCATCCTCGGGATGACCGGAACAAGAAATATCTGATAACCTCGGCAAACTTTAACATCGAGGCCGGCGAGTTCTACTCAGGTGGCCGGACAGGTGGCGAGAATGTTTATTCCTGCAGCTTTACCGCTATCGATGAAACCCAGCCGTTTTGTTCGCCCCGTATCACTCCCAAGCCGTCAATTCCGGGCCCACAGACAGCGATTGTTGTCGGTCCGTCCGGAGAGGAAATTTACACTGATGAATATGGCCGAGTGAAGGTGCAATTCCACTGGGACAGGTATGGCGCGGCCGATGAAAACAGCTCCTGCTGGATTAGGGTTGCGCAGGTCTGGGCCGGCAAGAGTTGGGGAGCGATGTATATCCCTCGTATCGGCCAGGAAGTCATTATTGAGTTTCTCGAGGGCGACCCCGACCAGCCAATCATAACAGGCCGGGTCTATAACGACCAGGCAAAGCCGCCCTATGACCCGAAGACCAAGCCGACTATGTCCACGCTCAAGTCCAATTCCAGCAAGGGCGGCGGGGGCTTCAACGAAATCCGCTTCGAGGACAAAAAAGGTGATGAGCAGATTTTCATTCATGCCGAGAAGAACCTGGATGTCCGCGTCAAAAACGACCTCTTCGAGACGGTCGTTAACAACCGGCATCTGCACGTGGAAAAGGACAAGTTCGAGTACGTGGAAAACAACCGCAGCGAAAAGGTCGATGCCGACCACAAGGAAGAGATTGGCAAGGACAGACACTTAAAAGTCAAGGGCAAGGAGGCCAAAGAGATTGCCGGTAGTATGTCGTTGACCGTTAAGGGTGATGTCATCGAGGTTTTCAAGGCCAATCACTCCGAGCAAACGACCAAAGATTACTACTTGAAGGCACAGAATGTCGTGATCGAGGGTTTGCAGAACATAACTCTCAGCGTCGGCGGCTCGTACATAGCTATTGAACCGGCCGGGATAGAGATTAGCGGACCGAAGATAAGTGTCAAAGGCAGCGCTATGACCGAAATCACGGGCGGTATAGTGAAGATTAACTGAGAAAGGGTTCGTGTTAAGATGGGAAAAAAGAGTGGAAAGGCGGGGAGCCCCGTTTCGCCGGCCGCACCGGATACTGCTGAGGATGCCGACATCGCCGATCCCGGCAAAATGGCCGAGGTAAAGGCTGAACAGCTTGAGAAGAAAGAAGGCAAGTACGGCTCAGAGCAGGTGACGCCCCACAAGCCGGACGAAGAAAAGACAAGCTGGATCGAAATCGAAATGGTGGACGAAGAAGATGAGCCCGTCACGGGCGAGAAATACAAGATCACACTTCCCGACGATTCAGTGGCCGAAGGTACACTCGATGGAAAAGGCTTCGCCCGCGTCGAAGGAATCGACCCGGGCACCTGTAAGATTACGTTCCCAGAGCTCGATAAGGACGCCTGGGAAAAGGTATAAGATTATCAAAAATGGCCAAACACATAGTCAAACAGGGCGATTGCATGGAAAGCATCGCCTATAAGCACGGCTTTTTCTGGGAGACACTCTGGAATCTTGCCGAAAATGCAGAACTCAAGCGGAAACGGGAGGACCCAAACGTCTTGTTAGCCGGCGACCAGGTGTTTATACCAGACAAATGCGAGAAGACTGAAGACGGTGCCACCGAGCAGCGCCACCGCTTCCGCCGAAAAGGCGTACCATCAAAGATTCACCTTGTATTCGAAAAAGATGGAGAGCCTGTCGCAAATGTGCCTTATATCTTGGATATTGACGGCAACATTTTCTCAAAAGAAACAAATGACCGAGGCGAGATTATACATCCAATCCCTCCGAATGCGAAAAAGGGGAAACTGACGCTGGGTGAAGGAGATGATGCGGAAGAGTACGAACTACATTTAGGGCACATAAATCCCCTCGATGAGATAAGCGGTGTACAAGCTCGTCTCAACAACCTTGGATTTGACTGTGGCAGAGCTGATGGAAAGATGTCACCCAAGACAATCGAAGCCTTGAAAGCCTTTCAAGATAAGGTCGGCTTACCTGCCACTGGCGAAGTCGATCAGGCAACGCGGCAGGCTCTCGAAAAGGAACACATGAGCTGATAATAACCAGTGAAAGTGCATCGATATTGAATAGGCTTCTTGAAGAGATTGGCTCCTTCAAAATGAAAAAAGAACAATCTGTTTGGGGCAAGTTAAGGAGCAGTTAGAATGGCAGATCAGGAAGAAATAAAAGAGCCTAACCTGATCTACAAAAAAGATGAATGGGCACGAAAACCATGGTCTTCTGATCATGAGAACACAGAATATATTCCGGACTGGTACTGGGCACAGGATGGTGAAGACCTTAAAAAAATCGCCAGAGAATGTGATGTGACTGCCAAATATCTTTCAAGGTTCAACTGGGGGACGCCCGAAAATAACTGGGAGAAACAAGCCAACTATTATCTCAAAAATTATTGTAAGTGCGTACTCTTGGGTAAGACGTATGTTTTCTACGGAAAGCCTTGCTTCAGCGGACTTTGGATACCTGTCGAAAAAGGCCAGGGTTTATCGAGATCCCCCACATTGTTGGCGAGGAGATCACCAACTGCCGTGAAAAAGAACAGTTGCAGGGATCCGAATAGTTCACAGTGTCAAGTCGACAAGAGTGTTTCCTGTATATCGCATGATAAGGCCGAGGGCAAGACCGTAAACGTCGACATTGGAGAGAGATGGCCAGGTATCAGAGACAAGGTTATTGGAGAATTCCTAGAAGCGCAATCGTGGATGATGTACCTGAGGAAGAGGTCAGGAACATGGTTCAACGGCCTTCGCTGGACAGAAGAGACACTCATGTTGGATGTCCAGGCAGGACTGACAGCAGAACAAAAAGAAAAACGAATTGAAAACTTAAAACGCCTCCCACCCGTGTCGGTCAAGACTGCAACGATTTCGTGGGATGCGAAGGAGAAAAAAACCGTGCCCAAACCGTGGGAACTTGAAGCCGTGGCCGAACACTTGCGAGTTCTGAGAGAAGCCCGGGTGATAAAACGACTCGTGGTCCGGGGCTACGCCTGTGCTGCAGGCTCCTTCGAGCACAACATGAAGTTGTCGAAAGCCAGGGCAGAATGGGTAATCGACAAACTGAAGACTCGTTTCGGGCTTCTGTTCAAGCCCTTGATACCAGAAGTACTCTTAGGTTGCGGGGAGACCTTCTCCAGGCAACCTATCCCGTGGGACCGCGTGGCTGTGATCGAGGTCGAACTCAAAGAACCTGAAAAGTCGGAGGAAGCTAAGGACATTGAAGAGATTTTCAGAAAAGCCGATGAGTCGGCCCAGAAGTCAGGTGAAGGCAAGGAGGTTAAACTAATTTCTCTATGTGTCCAAGGAATCTATTGTTGGACCTACACAGACATGTCTTACGGGACTATGACTGCTAAGAAGGGTCGAAGAACGACATTGAAGTACGCAAACGAACAAAAGTCAGCATTAGGCATCAACCCCACCGATTTTGACAAAATCAAAAAGCAGGCATCGAAGTTCGTTGACCTGTTCTATGATTTTTTGCTCGAGGCAGACCCCGAAGCGTGCGACAAGAATAGCAAGACTATTGGCATGCTCAGGGCGTGGGTTAATGGTTTGCAATATATCCAGGAAGGTCAGCCGAAGCCACCGGAGAAGCTTGAACTCACTCCGTTTGATCCTTCGCTGACTCGTACTGTTCCTGATCCACTTGTTCCTCTAGGTTATCGTACAATTGGACCTTTTTATGAATTGGACCCAAAGGAAAAGGGAAAGGGAACGTGGTTCGATCACAATGCGGATCCAGCTTTGAAACACCATATGAATGAGACCCAGGAAACCGAATTCTCTGCCGTCAGCCTAGATATCAATAAACAGGGGACGACCCGAGCCAGAGAACTTGCCGAGGATTTTACGCATGATTTGCCACCTCTTATCATTCATTTCAATTTTGATATGCCCTAGTTTCGCCGGATTCGCGATGACTCGACGAACTACAGCCCTGAGTAGACGGAGGCAACGAATAGCGATCGCTGTTCCACTTTTGCATGGAAGGAATGCCGTTAATTGAGAAAAAAAGAGTTGCGGGTATAATGCCTCAAACGAATATGGGAGATTGATTATGCCGCCAGCAGCGCCGCGAGTTGGTGATATGCGCAAGTGTCCGATGCAGAGGCTAGGCAAGTGCAAG
The DNA here is from genome assembly GCA_049287505.1 of Sedimentisphaerales bacterium. Classification (GTDB taxonomy): domain Bacteria; phylum Planctomycetota; class Phycisphaerae; order Sedimentisphaerales; family Anaerobacaceae; genus NIOZ-UU13. Next base: position 8,170 of record JBAQFY010000384.1, read on the forward strand.
ATCATGTTCCCTGATCTTGACAAGGATGCCTGGGAAAAAGTATAAGATTATCAAATATGGCAAAATACACAGTCAAACAGGGCGAATGTATCGAGAGTATTGCTTTCGATAATGGTTTTTTCTGGGAGACCGTCTGGAAAGATTCGCAAAACGCTGAACTTAAGCAAAAACGCAAGGATCCAAACGTTCTGCTCGCTGGGGATGAGGTGTTCATACCGGACAAACGTGAAAAGACCGAAAGCGGCGCCACGGAAGAGCGGCACCGATTTCGAAAGAAGGGCGTGCCTGCGATGCTGCGTATTCGATTGATAGATGACGACAAACCTCGGGCCAATGAGTCCTACACTCTGGAGATAGATGGTGAACTCTTCTCAGGAACCACTGACGACGATGGAACACTGGAACATCCAATCTCCCCCGGTGCGAAAAAAGGCAGACTTCTCGTGGGAGAAGAACAGGACGAATACCTTCTGGATTTAGGGTATCTCGATCCTGTTGACGAAATCGCCGGTGTCCAAGGACGTCTTAACAATCTGGGATTTCACTGCGGTGCGGTCGATGGAGTCTTAGGCCCAAAAACAGAGGCTGCCCTTACGGATTTCCAGAAGAGATGCGGCCTTCCCGAATCCGGTAAGATTGACCAAGCTACAAGAGATAAGCTTATAGATATATATGGGCGTTAGAGTTTTTTGGAATGAGATTTGGTGGATGTATATCGTTCTTATCTGCGTCTGAGTAAGTTGTATCAATAACCTAAGTTGGGTAATGTTCATTGTGAGCAAGATTCCGATATCAAAGGAATATATAGGTAGCTCGAGATTCAATACGCTCTCCAGTGCGCCCCTGCTTTTTGTTTTCGATGATCCATTTCTGGGACTACACAAAGATACAGATGTGGGATTGCGTTATGCAGACGGTTTCCAGGAGCAACGACAAACTGATTCAGAGGGCAAATTGACCGTCCTCAAAAGTCATGGCAAGTACATTGACACCGACATTTCCAGCGAACTTGGTTCGATAAACAGGCGCATATTTATTTTTCCTCCGGATCCATCCTCTGAAACAGGCGCGTGGCAACGTTTGGTTAATTTGGGTTATGTCCTTGACAAAGAGCCTCCGGAAAGCCCCCCTGACCCGGAAAGTCTAGCCCTATGCCTGGACGATTTCCAAGCGGATCACAACCTTGAGCCCACCGGCGAACTGGATGAACCAACGTTTAAAAAAATCGCGGCAGCTTATGATGACGTTACCATCTGGGAAGAGCGGAACTGGGAAGAGTTGGAAAACTCGGAAGATCTCTCCTCTGACTATAAACTACGTGATCCGATTACTTGAGAAGAGACGAGGAAAAGGACTTGCATTATGGCCAAACCAAAAGGTCGTTGTTTAACACCTAAGCTTAGTTTTGCTTGGATTGAGTGCGATGCGCCCGCCGATGGTGTCGCATTTTCTCAAAAATTCATCCGTGACCTTGGCTTTAAGAATTTGATGAGCGAACTGCCGCGAGGCAAACGTCTCCATCGAAAGGACATGGCTCATCCTGGACTACAGATACGTTGGCATCGAAATAAAGCTCTTTTAGTTTTTCCCGGTGAGAATAAAGATCTTAATCTTTTTTTGGCTCGCTGGGTTTGCAGTCCCGGAATTAAGAAAACTTCCAAAATGTATGCGGAACTAACTTTTAAATCCGATGCGACCAAGATGGCCGATATGATATGTGTTAGCGGTCACGGCAATGCTGGAACCCTAATGGGCAACAACGGCTCTTTGGATATCACTCTGACAATCCATAAATATAGTTGTGAATCCCATAGTGACCAATTGAAATATATTCTGATAGCGTCATGCAACAACGTTTCGGAAAGAATGGGTGTTGATTGGCTTCCTCTTTTTCGACGGCCCAATCCTATCCGTGGAATTTTAGGCTATCATAGTACATATAAGGGAGACAAATTTGGCGTAAATGTCTTGCGCCAATTCGGCAGGTTACTAAAAAATAAACCGCCCATATCCATCCTGGATGCTTGGAAACGGGCTAATGACAACCAAGGTAGTAAGGATTGGGGCGCTCAGATTCACGAAAAGGCCCGACACGATACCTTGAAGGACTGGAAGTGTGGTACCCTTACCCCGCTGGACCCTAAGGGAAAAGTATTGCATTTCACCCACGACAGCTACCGTAGAGGAGGAAAAGAAGTAATCAAAACTCCTGCCCAATATATGGCAGGATTTTCTATAGCGGATAAACCTGACGGAAATGTGATTATGTTTATGCCCGTAAGCGAAGAGGAAACCGGGAGAAACAATACCGACATCGGCCTATTCCTAGGGGAAGACGGATGTATAGATGTAAAAACCACTTCAGGTTTCCTGCCGGAAAAAATCCGAGCGGTTCTCTATTACTATCGGCAGGAAAAGGATAAGATGGACATCAATAAACTGCTGGTCTTCGCCCCACAATATAGAAGTCGCATGAAGTTCATGCGCCTAAATCCCAATACTAAGGCCGGTCACATGGACGGTTTCGAAATCACGCTCAAGGAAGATGAACGTCGAGGTGCCAGTTTTTTTTATACTGTGTGTAAAGATGCCCTTACATACTATAACGAGGTCATCAGCACAGGTGATAAGATAAAAACATATGGTCGATTTTTCATAAAGCTCGTTGAGCCGAAAGTAGAAAAAGACTTTGGCGGCATCTGGCTGCGAGAAACGCGAAAATGAAAACTGTACTTAACATCCCAGGAACATAGAACATAAAAGTCACCAAAAAAATAGGTTTTGGGAATAAGAATGCCGCCCGCAGCGAGAGTTGGTGATATGCACAGGTGTCCAATGGGGACGCCACGCACGTGCAAGATCATGTTCCTGGAACTGGACACTCATTTGTGGATTTGGGACTGGTCGTATTGAAACTGCAACGAAGATGAGTTCCGGAATGGAGATAAAAAGATGGTGAAGAAGACACATAAAATAGGTGCCTGCGAGTGGCTTGAGAAGATCGCTCACAGCCTGCATTTCGACGCGAAAAAGGCATCACAAGAGTTGATTTGCGGAAATGTTCAGGGTATAATCGCACGGGACTAAACGAATATAGGAAAACAGAAAATGCCGCCGGCAGCGAGAGTTGGTGATATGCACACCTGCCCAATGCAGACGCCGGGCACAATATTGGTGAGGCGGTGCGGTTGGCTCAATGGACCAGGCATTGGAGGTGAACAGTTATGAGCAATCCCGCTGATTATCCGCGGGACCCGGAGGAGCAGGAAAGACTGCTGGCAGAAGGGAAAGAGATTCCGCCGCTGCCTTAGCTGTCGAACAGGATCAGGCCCGCCTGGGAAAAGATATAGGAAACAAACTATGGCCAAACACATAGTCAAACAGGGCGAATGTATCGAGAGTATTGCTTTCGATAATGGCTTTTTCTGGGAGACAATCTGCAATCTGCCTGAAAATGCCGACCTTAAGCGAGAACGGAAAGATCCCGACGCTCTGGTGCCTGGTGATGCAGTCTTTATTCCGGAAAGGCGCATGAAGGAAGAGTCTGGGGCCACGGAGCAGAAACATCGATTCCGGCGGAAGGGTGTGCCGATAGAGCACGAGCCTTTCCTTATTATTCTCGAGAATGAAAAGCAACTGCGCATCCCCGAAGCCGATTATGAAGCTACTCTGGCCGATGGCAGCAAGCGGACCGGCAAGTTAGGGCTCGACGGGACTGCACAGATCATGAATCCACCGCCCGGGGACGTCGAGGTCATCTTCCCTGATCTTGATGATGTGGAGGCTAAGTCCCTGGCCGCGTGTGCGCGCCGAGCATTCGACGAACGCAACCCGGATGAGATCTATCGGATACTCGAGCACTCACCCGAAATGCTGAAAATGGTCGTCCAAACTTACGATACCTACTTTAATGACTATACAGGTAAAGGCTTCGTCGAAGACGTCTACCAGGAAATCACCGATCCGGATGCACTAATGGCGGTCGAAGGTCTTCTGGCTGGAGCTGGCCTGCCAACCCATAGCCGGATTGAGTACGTCCGTTGGGAACCAGAGATGGAATTTGAGGAAGAAATAGATGTGATCGACGGACGACAGGAAGGAGGCGGTTAGTCGGATGGCCAATATCAACAAATACAAGATTTTCGCACGACCCGTCTATCGAACGGTCACTCCCGGCGCTAAGATCACCTATACCTGCGAGCAGACTTACTCAACCTATTCAGCTATGGACGGCCCCCGAGACAAGTTTCAGTGGTATTGTTACAACGACCGTGCCTCTATCAAAAAATATGGTATAATACCTATCTACAAAGGCCCGTCGAAGGGTTTTTGGAAAGACGCCACATGGACCCATCCGGGCAAGCACACAATCAAGTGCTGTGTGAACTTTACGGACAACGTCAAGTGTTACTACGAGTATCCCCAGTGGGTTGATTCAGTTGAGGCGGTTGCGGCTTCTCTTCTAAAAGAAACAAAAAAAGAGAAAATCCCCAACCCATACAAAGAATACTCAACGGTGAAACGGTACATTGAGGTCCTCAAGGACGGCGAAAAAAAATTCCCTATCAAGGACCCCGGGAAGAAGAAAAAACATGACGAACGAATCGAGGAATTGGAAACCCATCGGGACAAGCTCGGCACGCGGCTTGAAGACACATGGGGTAAAGATACATTTCCGATCTATGCCGCCCATATCGAAATTGAAGGACAGAGGAGAACCCAACTGCGTGCCTTGATAGTGAGAATGACCCAACCGGGTGGAGAAGAACATTGGCGTTTGGTCGACTGGACCAATCCCACACACCGCTCTTTGACTGGTATCTATGATGGTAAAGCGGACACGAAAGAAAAGGCGATCAGAGAAGCAATTGATGAGTGGGACGACCACAACGAATACTGGCCCGGTCGATTGGTGTACGAAGTGCCGAAGCGCGCCTGCGAGCGGATAATAAAGGGCGAGTTTGCCACAGATGGCAAGAGCTTCTGGGGGTCGGTCTCCGATTTCTTCTCCTACGTTGCTCTGGGGGCGGCCGTGGTGGCCGGCATCATCACGCTGGTGGCGCCGGTGCCGGGATCGCGGGTCGTCTCCGGTTTGATCTGGACCTCGATTTTTTCTTCTACTGCCGCCGCAACGATCAATATCGGACAGCGCTATTCCAGAGGATTTAGCAACTGGAGTGAAGAAGCCTTCGACGGCCTTACGATTGTCGGCAATATCTTTGGTGCTGGCTGGTTACGGTACGCCAACGTGTCGCTCAAGTCTGCCCGAACCGGTACGGTCGTCAAGTATGCCCTCATTGGCCAGATCGGGACCGATGGCGTTCAGGGGGTGTTTATTGCCGTCGACCACATAGAAAAATACGATGCCATAATGAACGACAAAACGTTGACCCCTGAAGAACGGACTCAGAAACTCATGGAGCTTTTCAGATCGCTGACCATTGACGGAGTCATGACCTACATCAGCATCAAGGGCTCCAAGAAGGACATGTCTAATCATAAGGGAATGATATCTAAGCTCGATGAACTCAAGGATCCTACCAAAACCGTTGACTTAACCCCACAACCAAAGATGCAAGGCAACACGAAAAACAAAAAGCTTAAGGTGACGACCCAGGACGAACAGGTTCGCCAGAACAGTGGAACAACTCGACGGCAAGCAAAACGACAGGCTCCCAAGCGGTCCGTCAAGAAAGCGCTACCTCCCAAGCAGAGGGGCATGCGCGCACGGGATGACCAGACCTTCACGCGGGCTGCTAAGGAAAACGGGGATATCATACTGGTCAGAAATTCGAATGCCGCCGCCACGCAGTACATCGGGAAGAAGGGCTATAAGCCCAAGCCTATGGAGGTCAAGTGCAAGACCCGCACGAGGCCCCCTAACGAGGGGCTGGCGGCGGTCGATCCGGGTGATCGCAATTTGCAGGAAATGCTTCAGAAGAAGGGAATTTCCTACGAAGAGTACAAGAAAGAGCTGAGCGCACAAGGTCTGGCGGTGGCGGATGCCAGCGAGGGCTATATTGTCCGTGATAAATACGGGAACGCCTTTTATAGCGACTATGATCTTCATGGGATTTACAGCGGTGAGACGGGGAAAAACACTTATTATGAAGCTAAGCGTCAACAGCTTAATACTGATTTAGGAGGGGACTTGATACAACATGGTCCCCATGACCTTTGGCCCGACCGGAACAACGCGAAAGTGGCGGGCCCGAACGCTGGCCCCCAGCCGCCAGTGACAGCTTATATGCCCGATGGCTCAACTGTGCACCTCGAGACGATTGCCGATATGCAGGCCTTCTATAGCCAGAATTCGATAGACTGGAAAGGGATTTACCCTGGCTATTCTGGGGCCAGCATGAGAGCGACTGGGGAAGGCTATGATCAAAGTCGATAAACTATCAGAACCTGAAGGGAAAGTTTATGGAAGCCGAACCATTTTCGAAAGATGAGCGGGACGAGTTGTTGCGCAACTACAATGAGGCGCAAAGAATCTACAACCAGCTTATGGACCAGGAGAAGTTTGACGAAGCGGACAAGTTCCGAGACAAGGCCAAAAGGCTGAGCGAGGAATACTTCCAAAAAGTGCCGAGGCTGACAGTCAGTTGTTGTCCGTTTGACGGCAAGCCACTAATACGCACTTTTGATCCCTACGGTCTCGATGGCTTGTGGTGGCAAGGTGCAGCGATGCCCGAAGAGTTGCCCACCTGTACCCATTTCTGCCTTATGCTCGGCGCGGTACGTTACAACGATCTGCCTCCCCGCGCTGGGAATTTCGAAGTGCGACCTGGTCCAGAAGTACCATACGTTCTTCCGCGCCTTCTCGAATTTCCAGGTATGGTCGCTGTGATCTCGACGATCAACATGGAGAACGGTTACACAGCTTATCCCATCGCGTATTTCGCCGAAAAACGCCCTCCGGTTAACGAGCTGACTGCGGGCTGGGCACGCACGATGTACCTTTACAAGACCCAACTGGGCGAAGATGGTTGGAAGATCCCCAATGACATCTGGGACTTTGATCTCAAAGCTTGGCTCACGGTCGGCAAGATCCGCTGGTGCCCTCCGGATTCTGATAACGCTCTGCTGAGCAGTGAGCCATTCGATCGCTGCCCCTATCTCGACCTGCCGGGCGAGCGTCAAAGGATAGTAGTGCAAGAAGATCGTTTCTGGACCACCGGCCTGCCCGACGGTGAACTCGTTGGGCCTATGGACTAATCCAAATTGAAGGCGTATTCACTTGAAGAGCTAAACAGACAAGTCAAAATGATTCAGAAAAAATGAGCTGATTTGTCAATATGGATAGGATACGATAGCAGTTGTCAGAGCGAATACAGGAGATTACAAAATGCCGCCGGCAGCAAGAGTTACTGATATGCATACGTGCCCGATGGTAACGCCGGGCACGCCGCCCGTACCGCACGTCGGCGGGCCTATTCTGCCGCCGGGCTGCCCGACAGTACTTATCGGTGGAATGCCCGCGGCACGGGTTGGTGATATGGCCACGTGTGTTGGGCCACCCGACTCCATTGTTAAAGGCTCGGCCACCGTAATGATAGGCGGCATGCCAGCCGCACGCATAGGCGACAACACCACTCATGGCGGTGTAATCGTCGTCGGCTGCCCCACTGTCATGATCGGCGGATAATTTCGGCCCGTCCGGTGCCGGGTCGACGGATCGAAGCGATGGGCTATGCTGCCGCTGGAGAGAATTCTTTCGAAAAGGATTGCCTTGTGTTTCTTACCCTCTAAATGCTACGTCTAAAATCCACTTTTTCAATATCGAATTCCACTTGACAGCAGGGTATTAGTCGGTAAAATTTGTCTCGAACACCCTTAAAAAGGTACTTGCAGCCATGTGGGTGCGTGGATTATTATGTAAAAAATTTAGAATTGTTCATTATTGAGACGAGTTGCCTGTGTCATTATCTAACCCAAACAGTGGTCTTGCAACGCTACCGAAGGATTATGTTGCTATACCCATTGCCGAGGACCAGAAAGCTACAGCGCTAAAGATTTGCGTTCTGGTAAGGCCAAAGCCTGACCCTGTAGGTGGTTACCTTGTTGTGCTTCGTGATACTATCGATGCTAAAGTATTCTTGGGTTGCATTGTTGATGCTTCCAGCCAGGTATTGGAATGGCTGGAACTGTGGATTCAGAACACCGAAACACTCGTCAACACAGCATCTGCGGCTTGCCAATCGCTTTCAAACACCATGCTGGAAAATCGCTGGCGTCAACAATCTCAGGCGTTTGAACATCTCGAAGGAGCAGCAATAGTAAAAACCGGCTGGGAGTCTGAACACCCGCTGCCGACATTCCTGGATATCTCTGCACGTTCACCGGTCCATCCAATTGACCCCAACTCTGGGACGCTATGGAAGCTGTGCGTTGATGAAGGTCTGCTCCAGCGAAAGAATTTGCCAAGCTATGCCGGTTCGTTGCATCGCTACCTATATGTACCAGCATCAGGCGAAGAGTCACAATTCGTGCCCGTTACGTCAGGAGCACCAACAAACGCTTCCACAAAACCGCTGTCCGATATTAGTGGTGATTCCTCTTATACCATCCCATTGAATCCGGGGGCAGGGTTGATGCTTGTAAAGAATCATGTCCTGATTGGGCTGGAAACATTCATCGATATTCTCGGCGGCGCTGCGTGGGACGGGGTAAAACATGGAAGGTCAATACTCGACCTCGATGAGCAGCTGAACGCATTGAGGAAGGATGAAGCCGTTTTGACCGCCGATGGCCGGCTTTTTCTGGAAGCCCACGGTCAATGCGGCCGACTGATTGAAACATTCCACTTGAAGCTTCGATTACTTGCCGATGTTGTATCGTCAGTACATTCTATGGTCTATCATATTCAACGGCCGCTTCTCAATATTTGTCCGGACAACTGGCAAGTTCAGCTTGGAGAACCAGGACGTGGATTGCCTTTTTTATGGACGGCCAGGGTGGTTCTCAGCGACCCGGGTGATGCGATTCCCTTGGCAATAGAAAGCAGCGACCTGCAATACTATTTGCCGGCACTTGAAAGTGGAACGTCGGTCTATCGTCCGCTGATTACCTCTCTACCGACAAAGGGACGTGCATCTGTTCGCATACGCCGGGTCTTGCCCGACACAAGTGACACAACAGCTATTGAGGGTACGTTTACAACCCAAGAACGCATCGACATGGCGAGAAACGACCTCGTCGGGTTTCGACTTAATCTTGCTTGTGGCGGGGTCAATCTTTACGCTCATCTCGAAGCAGATTCGGCAATGGCGCCGGGAGAATGGCGTTTTCGAACAGTAGCTCAGAAAAAGAACGATACCGAGGTCTCGGATTTGCGCGCTGCTGAAGGAGTGCCGATACCTGATGTACCGTTTGAGATTATACCACTTTTGAGCAGCCCCTGTGACCTATACTCCTTAGCTGTTATAGCTATAAGGATTCTTCTTGTCGATAATACCAACAGTCTGCCTGTGGTCCTTGATGAAACGTTAAGCCTGCCTCGCCAAATAGAAGCCGATTATGACGAATCCACCAGCTTGGAGATGCGTATAAGGGACATATTCGATAAGGACGCACGATGGCGCCAGTCACTGGGACCCCACCATTTAACCTTCGATAAGATAACATCTGAAGAGGCTTTTAATATCATTCCCGGCGAACTGTGGTGGACGACACTGGCTATAATCTTGCGGATGTTCCCAGGATTAGGTCCAGAAACCGAGTGCAAAGATTACGGTGATGCTCAACAAGGAGGTCTTCACAAGGTTTTTGGGCGAACGCTCACTGATTTGGACAACCTGATATTAAGAACCCGCAGTCTGGTCGTCTCAAACTGGAAATCTAATCAGGAAATCTCCGGTGTGCTCCAAAGGTACCTCACATAGATAAGCATTCACAGCGGGAGATACATAACCTATGTAGTGCTGTCGAACTAAGGAAATGTTGGACAATTAGTTGTAAGAAATGATAAGGAGTTTACTATGAAAGCAGGATTATTGAGAGGTCAAGTGTGTGCTTTACTTTTGGTTGGCCTACTGGCCGGGGGATGCTCTCGGGGTGTTAATATTATAGCAGCCGATGACATTTGTAAAAAATCAGTAGAGGTTCATCTGGTAGGAGTCAACAGGTTCGAGAAGGATACCTGGGAAACGATGTCAATGACCGAATACTGGACACCGCCCGAAAACCAATTGCGAAAAAGTGCTAAAGCATATACACATATGATTAAATTCGGACAAGGGCCCTGTGAAGTAGCCCTCGACAACAAAGACCCCATTCGGGGTATATGGAAAAGCAGGAAAGCGGAATACTTGTTTGTTCTGGCAGACCTGCCCGGCATATTTTCCGACCTTCCTGGCAACGCCGATGCAAGGCGTCTGCGATTACCTGCTATAGGCTCAGATGCTTGGGGAATGCGTCCAAAAACAATCAATATCAGGATTGAAGGCGGCAATGTTGTTTCTTTGACCATCCCTGAAGGTGATTAGAATTTGGTCCCATTTCGGCTTAGAAAGGTAAGGGATGAATGACAGGCTTTGGCCGCTATGAGACCGTTCGTGAGTTGTACCGCAGTGGATTTACTGTGCTTTATAGTGGGCGGGCTGCAGCCGACCCTGCAGAAAAATTTGCCGTAAAGCTTTTTCAGCCATCCCCTTTGCTGCTGGAAACAGAGCAAGTAAAAACCGAGTCTGAGCTGTTTCTCAACAGCGCCCGCATCCAGCAAAAAGCTGCCGCCAGTGGCGCTCAATATTGGGCTCCGGTTTACGAGTGCGGCTCAATCCCTGATGGAGCATTTTACGTCACGGATAAATACGACCGTTCGCTTCAACAGCTCATTGATGTTCGTGTCGCGCTTACCTCACAGTCCCTTTGTGAAATTGTCGAGTCGGTCGCAAAGGGCTTGGTTGAGTTAAAACGAGCATGCGGGCGGCCACACGGGAACCTCAAAGCTACTAATATTCTCATTGCCGGCGAGGGAGATGTTTCGCAGGCAACAATAGTATTGTCTGACCCTTTACCAGATGAGCACATCGATACACAAGTACACTGGGACAGCGATCTGCGGGACATAGCGGAGTTCATTTATCAGCTTATAATTCACCGACCGTCGCCTGCCGTGGACGGCTGGCAAGTGCCTGACTCAAAGGAGTGGGCCAAGCTGGGAAAACTGGCAAAGGATTGGAGAAACCTGTGCAATCGGTTGTTGAATGCCCACATGAAGCCAGGCACGATGACCGTTGAGATGCTCATTGAGGAGCTGGCTCGATTAAAAAAAATAAAACCGGTCCTTTCAGCTTGTCGCTTGCTTATCGCTGCAGGCCTTATAGTCATTGCCGTCGCCGCTATCTTGGTCATAAAACGAGACATTTTCTTTCCTGCCGAGCCCCCGTCGATAAGAGATTGGAATCAGTTATTAACAGAGTATGAGAGCTGGATCGAAAATCTGAGAAATGACTTAGGAGGGTCTAAAAGCAATCAACGAGAAAAGCAATGGAAGAACAATCCACACCTGGGGGTCATAGTGGAGAAAATCAAAAAAGAAGCATCATATCCCTATTTCGTAATAGATAAAAACAATTTGTTGGTAAGGGATGTGAACAACATAGAGACAGTAGCAAAGCTTAAAGAATTAGGAATTGGTAAGCCCAGAACCGACGCCGCACTTATAGCAATTGAAATTATCAAATACTTCTTTGACCCAAAGTCCGACCCAAACTCGTTAAGATTCTATAACGACCCCAACTCGCCGGCGGACAGAAAAGAGTATCAGAAATGGCCTTTGCTGGTAGAGATACATGATACTGCAAATAGTTTCACAGAACGCGGCTGGCAAAAGCCTGGCGCATATCTTGGCTTGCTGGTCGAGTCAGTAAGACCTGAGCCAAACAAGCCGATTGCCGAAAATGTGGATAAAATACTCGAGCTTCAGCCCAGTTTGGATGATATTGAGTCTTACTTGACAAAGATAGAAGAAAACCAGAAAATTATCCAAAGCACCGGCAATCCAGCTCTTGCCAGATTTCCCGACTACATCCAATCAAAACTTGCTTCTGCCGATATGGATGTCCTCGACCGCGAGCTTGAACAGGTAAGTGGCTTAGCCGATAAGCTTGCCAAATTTGTTGAAGATAATTGGCGAAAACTCGAAGAAAACCAGAAAGCTGTCGAAAATACTGGTGACCCAATTCTTGCAAAGTTTCCCGACTATATCCAGTCAAAACTTGCTTCTACCGATATGGATGTCCTCGCTCGCGAGCTTGAACAGATAAGCCGCTTAGTCGATAATCTTGCCAAATCTATTGAAAATATTTGGCAAAAAGCTGATAAAGAAGCTTTTCTAAATGTTCATGGAAATGACTCTCAAGAAACCCTGACGGATAATATTTTCGCTGAAAGGCTTGACACAATTAAGGACTATTATTACCTGGTTCCTGACCCGCGTGATGAGCTCTCTAAATTAGTCGATAGCATTGAAGGTAATCTACCATTAGCTCACCTCTCAAATCCTGGACAGGCCGATATATATACTGAAAACTTGAAAAAGTTGCAACAAGATGTTAAAGAAATAGAAAAGAAACTCGGCATAGAAAAAAAACCCGGCATAAAAAAACAACTGAGTGATATCAATGATGTGGTTGATAAATTCAAGCCTGAATTAGAGAAGCTCGATGAGAAAGTTATAGCTGCCACAGAAACCCCGGAAAAATATCATCAACGCATAAGAAAACAGATAGCGTTGTCCGCTGGGGTATCCGAACAAATCAACGAAAAATGGCTTACTTGTAGAGATAACTTGCTCGACAGATATTCCCTGTCTGAATTAAAAGAGAATTTGGGCAAGTATGCAGAACTCCGGCGAAAAATAGATAATACAATTCGCAATCTTGAAAAATTAAGTGAAACATTTCAGACAGAACTGCCTTCGCAGCTTGAGGTGGAAGTTAAAGAATCAGAGTGGAATAATCAGCTCAAGCTATTCTATGACCAGGAAAGAAAGGAAACTATAACACGTATCGTGGGAAATATTCCACTTCAGGATGGAATTCCAGATACAAATGCCCCGTCATTCGGGCAGTTTAGCCGGACGCAATTCTCCGAAATTCAGCAGTTGCGAATTGATTTGAGCGGAATTCTGGCAGCGTTTAACAATATCGAGGATGGACTTAATGCGTGCTACCTTCTTGACCAGAGGTTGCCGGAAAGTGACCAGACCATCCGGTTATTATGGGCCAGGTGGAAAGACTCCGATATCCTCAAAGAGCCGAGAATCAATGACACACTTGCCAGACTAACGAAAAGGGTTAAAGACCTTGAAGAAATAGAGAAATCTGATGATAGAGATGCACTTGGTGCGATGGCGACTGCCCCGAACTCCCAAACCGAGGCGGTGTATGCTGCGTGGAAAAGGCTTGGCAAGCTTACAGATTTACCCTGGCCGGATACAGATAAAGAGTGGGAAAAAGAAAAAGAAATACAAGGGGTGTTGAGGGCAAAATTGCTTGCAATCAAAGGTGAAAACCGGGCCGTTGAGCTCAGAAGCGAACTTGACGACGACAGCCTTAAACGCGAAAAAATATTTAGAGGAGCGAACATTGGGCGATATAAGACCATCGTGAAAAGTAAGAGTTTTGCAGACCCGGTACTCGCCAGATTTGAAACATTCACGCCGTATAATGCCGATGCCGATTTGAGTGAAGTCGTGGATTTTGAAAACTTCGCCAAAGTTCTTGCAGACTTTGTTACCGACCCGAACTGGCCGACGAAATTCCGCACAGACCTTTTTATAAATGAAAGCTCAATCTATCAAAAAGCTTCCTTGACAAAAGGGGATTTCCAAAAATGGATGGAAGAAGTCAAAGACTATAGCAAACTGGAGAATGACCCTCGCAATAACTATACCTGGGCTGAGAAAATTACCAAGATTGATGGACTTCTCAGCAAAGAGCTTTCTCGCAAGCAGGGCGGGGAATCTTTTAGCAATATCCAAAACCTCAAGAATGACTTTGAAAATGCCAAAATGACAATCGAAGACATGCTGAAATTGCCTGCTATCGACAAGAACAGGACGGAAATTAGTAAGTGTCAGGGCCACTGGCAAATGCTCGTGGAAATTGAAAGCAAGCTTAAACCCGATTACTGCAAACGTGTGGAACTCGAAAACGAACGAATCATTTTCAATGCAGATTCCTTGAACCCGAATATGTTTGAGCCCGTCAATGTTAACAGCAAAGAGCCTGTCACGCTCGCCGCAGGTTGGGAGGATATAAGACAGGGAATCAAAGACAACAAGAAAGAATGGCTGGATTTCTTCTATTCGATTGATGTCAATGATACCCGCAATGTGGGTTGGCCAAAATATATCCGCTCAAAGGAAGACCCGAGCGTGATACTAAGACTCATCCCGGCCAAACGTAATAATCCTCAGCCATTTTATATGGCTGTTTATGAAGCAACTAACGCTCAATATCGGCTGTTCCTGGAAAAAACACTTGCTGTAAGGCCAAGAACTGCAGGGCGGTACACTCAGTTTGTGGACCAAAATAAAGATGTCCTGATAAGCTTAAGTAAATATGAATATCCGGTTCGTGCTTGTAAAGTAGAATGGGACGGTAAAAGTTTTCGTGTAGCTCAAGGAAACGATGATATTCCTGTGACGTGGGTAACATACAGCGGGGCACAATCTTACGCTAAATGGCTTGGCGGACAATTACCTACCGCTTCACAGCACGAATATGCAGGCAAGACGGACACAGAAAACATACACCCTTGGGGGAACGACTCGGAGATTGCAAGCTACGCACATATAAGAGGGAGTCTTTGGAGGACCGTGGCGGATGATTATAACAATCAACTGTTAAATAGGGACGAACTAAAGAGTCTCGTTGTTGTTGATAAGGTCCCTGCGCCGATGGGAGCTAAGCCAGAGGAGGGTTTCGTTTCAGAGAAAACTCGGATTGACTCGACCAGGACCGTCCATGAAGTAGAAGCTTATGGCTCGGCCTGGCCGATTGACCACGCCGAAAAAACCAATAGCTGGGGTCTTTACGATATGATAGGAAACGTTTGGGAATGGTGCCAGGATGGCACCCGGTCTGTAATCTGCGGTGGTTCCTGCCTGGCGCCGCCGGAATACGTACTGCTGACCGATATGTCCAATTACAGCGTAGAATTCGACAAAACAGCCTGCGATGTCGGATTCCGCATCATTGTGCCGGTCAAGTAAACCAGCTCACAAGCTGCATATCAAAACGAATTTAAAACCTGCCGAAACAAGTTCAAAGTGACTAAAATTTAGAGTGCCTAAAGTTAAAAAGAAAGATAACTTTAGTTCTCCTTAGCTCACTTTAGGCACTTTAGCTCACTTGATTTTGCAGCGTTGCTCAACCACCAAGTCCTTCAATTTGCATTTCAACGAAGGCCACTGTCTGGTCCTGAATTAAGCCCTGTTCTGCTAATGGTATTACGTATGTTCGCATGACGAATAGAACAGAGTCTGTCTCGGAGCGGCCGACCATGGTTCTCAGAACATCTGCGTACTCCGTCAGAGCAGCAACCCATGGTCCGGCTGTAGATGCTCCAATTCTTTGAGCAATCACGGCTTCTTGTTCCGGGGCAATCGGCTGCTCCGCATCTTGCCAGAGTTCGACTACTATTCTGTTGAGGGTCGCAATCCTATCGCTGTCTCTAAGAATCGGCACCAATGCGTAAAGTATTTGGGCTGCCTTGTCCAGATTCAGGTCGGTATTAAGCGAAGGCGGATAAGCCCTTGCCAGTTCCGGCTTATCTGGCAGTCCCAGTACTTCCGCATCTCTTCTCTCTATCTTTACCTGGCCCTGATCCTCCGGCTCCAAAGGCATAGGCAGCACCAGCGGAACAGACTCCGTCTTACGCAGAACCCACGCAAAATCAATTACGCCACCGTCTTCACCACGTAACACGTATGCGCTGCCGGGCTCTAAACCAAAGTTAGTCCATAGTCCTATTACGTTATCAGGATTATCCGCATAAGGCAGATTAAACCCATGATCTGACCGAGGATTTCCGTTAGGATCAGCCCCACTTTCAGCCCACTCTGATGTTTCACTTATTCGGGAGCACACTTCGATTCTCTTAATGGTACTATCCACGGACTGTAGATAGGTCTCGAAATTATTTCCGAAAGTTACGGTATCATACGCGTCAACGACAAGTGTTCCAATTCCTACAGAAGTAATGTCAATGTCAATCTTAGAAGAATCCACATCTACATTACTGCTTACGCTTCTTAGATAGATTGCGACATCAATTGGAACACCGGAGTCCGGCCCTTCATATTTGAAGTTAACGCTTTCACGGTCATCTGATGTGTAATAATTACCCTTAGCCGTCATAACAGCATCTGGACCCAATTTTAGCTCTTCATTACTGCTGACAACGATAGCTGCCTTTTGTCCTGAACCAAACGGCAAATCAACACCTGTAGGTACAATATCGTCTGAGTATCCGGTTATAGGGACATCCAGTACTGGAACGTCCACGGTCGGATTAAGAGGGTCACCCGTCGTGTATATCCACCCGTTATCTGAGATAAGAGAAACACCGCCCCGGTCCGCGGCACCTAAGCTGTTCTGGACTTCCATATCACCCGCTTTAGCAGTACAAATTATGTCATCGTCCGCTACAACCGAAGTTAGCACCATCCCGTCGGTTGTCGCCGTTAGCGTTACATCATGCCTTTCATCATCACCGGCATCGCCCGCCGCGACGTCAGTAGCTGTGATCTTGCCGCCGGCGCTTATCGTAATTGCTCCGTCCGCCGTATCCACATCTGTCAAAATTATGCCGTCCGTCTCAGTTATGACTATGTCACCATCATTAGTTGAAGATGCATCCAGGCTCGCTACTGCCGTCTCAATAGCTCCGCTGACATCTGTCGTTTTTCCTGCAACTGGACTACCGCCTATCTCATCCCGGGCGGTCAACGTCACGACACCGCCGGCAATGTCAACTATTGTATCATCTGCGTCATCATTAATTGAACCGGCTGTGGCCGTGATACTTGCAGCATTAGTGCCCGTATTAACGGCACCGATGGTAATATCTCCAGTATCTGCAGTATAGGAAAAGCTGGATACGCCTTGGTCAAGATCAACAACATTAAGCACGTGGCCGTTATCAATGTTCACACTATCTGTATTGAAGTAAGTTATATCAATATCGCCGGATGTCGCTGTAGGCACAATTATTGTCGTAGAGGCGATTGTGCTCGCACTTTGTTCGCGAATCTGAATATCGTTTGTGCTTCCGTCTAAGTCATTTATGGTCAATGAGGTAGCGTCTTCTATATCCAGAGGATTTGTGCCACCAATAGCAGCCCCGGTCAGCGTCACGGAACCGGATGTCTTGATTTCCGTATAGGCGCTGTCAGCAGCAACTGTAATGCTGCCCGTCAGTGCACTCAAAACAACGCTGCCCCCGGACCCGGCACTGACAACCTCGTCAATATCGGCAAGAGTAATATTGCCCGTGTTCGACGTTATCGTAATGTCGCTGGCTACAGTGTCCACATCCGTCAGCGTAAGACCATCCGTTTCTGTTATTACTATATCACCGGCTGTTGTTGATGACGCATCCAGGCTCGCTACTGTGGTCTCGATGTCCAGCTCACCTGCACCGCCTATCTCGTCCCGGGCTGTTAGAGTTAATGCATCGGCGGTAATATCTACATCAGCATCGCCAGCATCTGTCTCGTTGATAGAGCCGGCTGTGGCTTCTATCGTTACATCACCTGAGCCGGCTGCCGAAACTACATCTATTGTGATATCGCCGGATGTTGCGGTGATTGCCACATCATCTTCATCGCCGCTGCCTGAGGCTGCTACATCTGTGACTATGGTCGCGTTACCTGTATTGATGGTGATGGCACCATTTGCTGTATCTACATCTGTTAAAGTTATACCGTCCGTTTCCGTTATTACTATATCACCGGCTGTGGTCGAGGATGCATCCAGGCTCGCTACTGTGGTCTCAATAGCTGTGTTAGTGAAGCCAGATGTCGGATCAACGCCTATCTCATCTCTGGCCGTCAGCGTCAGTACGTCAGCTATAATATCAACTGTCGTATCATCAGATGCATCATCAATCGCCCCCTGAATGGCTGTGATGGTTACATCACCAGTGCCGGCATTCACCAGACCAACCAGAAGATCGGTAATACTATCTATAAGGATATTGCCACCGGCCACTGAGGTATCCGCATTAAGAGCGGTTGAGGCAGCTACATCGAGGATGGTTCCGGTTCCTATGTCACTGGC
>JBAQFY010000385.1:0-5143 GCA_049287505.1 Sedimentisphaerales bacterium
ACAGCCAACTTCCTTATCGTGGACGATTTTGAGGACTACGACATTGGCAACAACGAGATATGGTGGGCATGGAAAGATGGGCTTGGCTATGCCGCGCATGGTAATGAACCGGCCTACGCCGGCAACGGAACCGGCTCAATGGTTGGTGACGAAACTACCGGTTCTTATTGTGAGGAAACTATCATTCACGGAGGCAGCCAATCGATGCCTTTATTCTATGATAACAGCATCCTCAGGTATTCAGAAGCTGAGAAGACGCTGACTTATCCGCGTGACTGGACTGAAAATGGTGTCAACGTGCTGACAATTTGGTTCAGAGGCATTTCGGCTAACACTGCAGAGACATTGTATGTTGCTCTCAATGGCAATGCGGTGGTCTCTCATGATAATCCTAATGCAGCACAAATAGATAAATGGACCCGGTGGAATATCGACCTGCAGGCCTTTGCGGACCAGGGCGTGAACCTGACCAATGTCAATACGATTGCTCTTGGTCTTGGCAACAAGAAGAATCCAGTAGCCGGCGGCTCAGGTACGATGTACTTTGAAGATATTCGTCTATATCCACCGGCACCTTAAGCTGAGATTTGGTTGGCCCCCATTGCTTCTTGCCCGCCGCCCCGACTCGCGTCGATAGACGCGGGGGCAGGCGAAGCAAGATATGGGGACGCGGTTGACCCCGTTAGATAACGTCGTATCTTTCATATCTAACGGGATTAATATAGCAGATTGACATCAATTCAGGACCTGTACCGACTGATTCGGTACAGGTCCTTTTTTAATTGATAATTGATTCCGCCATGGGCGGTTCTGTGACATTTACTAATTGTTAAATTTTGTATTGCCTGGTGTGTAATGCGCTCTGCGGATAACGTCATTGAGGCGACGACGGGTATATAACCACCAAATAAATTTGGGGGGCGATTATTTAGAGAGTTCTTTCACAAAAAACCTGCCTTTTCAAATTATTATTGTTAATATATGCCGCCGTGTACGCTTTTATATCAATAATAATATCGTTGGCTTTGCTGGTAACGCTGCTTCGGCTGAAGGTCAAAATCGGCTTAGCTATGGTACTCTCGGCCTGTCTGCTGGCGTTGTTGTTAGGTGTTTGGCCGTGGGATGTCGGACGGACATTGATTGGGGAATGGCGAAGCCAGCCGTTGATGCGAACCACGGTCTATCTTTTTGTGTCGCTGACCGCCCTGCTGCTGCTGGTCAATGTCATCGGTGCGGCGATGGAAGAAATCGGCCTTTCTCAACGGCTGGTACCAGCGATGCAGGGTTTGTTCAAAAGCCGCAGGTTTGCCCTGGCACTGATACCGCTGATGATGGGGATGCTGCCCACGCCCGGCGGCATTATGCTCTCGGCACCTATGGTGCGCGAGGCCGGCGATAAAATCGGGGTCGAGCGCAGCCGGCTGGCCGCCATTAACTTCCTGTTCCGCCATCAATGGGAACCGGTTTGGCCGCTTTTCCCGGCAATACCTCTCATCCAAAGCCTGCTTGGTATCTCAGCCTTGACGCTCTTTTGCTACCACATCATGCTGACCGGTGCGGGTATCTTAGGTGGTATCATTGTCCTGCTTATGTTTGGCATACCGCCGAAACAACCCGAACACCATCAGGTCAAGCGTAACATAAGTCATAACCTGCGTGACTTCCTGCACGCCTTTTGGCCTATCGCGTTTACCGCGGTTTTATATATTGCCTTTGACTTGCCGCCTGCGGTCGGTATCTTTTTGGCCATTGTCGGATTGCTGATGATACACAAAGTTCCCTTTAAGCGATGGCTGTCCGTTTTCAAAGCGGCCCGCGAGCCGGACATGATTCTGCTTATTTTCGGCGCGCTTTTTTTTAAGCTCAACCTCGAGACCAGCGGCGCTATCGGCAGCATCGTAAAATTTCTCACAAGCGCCCATGTGCCGCCGCATTTACTGCTGTTCGGCCTGCCGATGCTGGTCTGCTTCACGACAGGGGTAACGATGCCGACCGTAGCGATTACCTATCCGTTCCTCATCGCCTTTATCGGCGTCGGCTCCGAGGCCAGGATGGGGCTCGAAGGATTGGCCTTTTCCGGCCTGCTTTTCGGCCTTTGGCTCACACCCGTTCACCTCTGCCTGACCCTCTCGGCGAGCTACTTTCAAACCTCGCTGTTCAAAATCATCTTTAAATTGCTGCTGCCAACAGCAGGTGTCGCCATTGCCGGCATATTGATGGCTGTCTTAGGAAGCTAAACAGGTTCACCCCGTCCCGTCTTCGACGGGCGGGGTTCATTTGATTGACGAAGGGTGGGAAGACGGTAAGATTGGGCCGGAATATGGAAATGTACGAGTGCGTGCCAGAGCCACGCCCCGTTAGAGCCTTTTTCTTTCGGGCCTCTAACGGGGTGCGTCGCAGCGGGCCTATCCGGCGGCCAGACGGGCCGGCAATGAGCGGCGAAAACGTCAGCGCTAATATCCAGACGGATTTTCCCGACCAGGGATATGCGCTACGCATATCGCCAACCTTGTTCCAGCCAGGCGTATTCGTAGCCGGTAATGCAGGTGCGCGCGACTTCCTTGAGCCGTTCGCGCCGGCCTGGTGAGAGCTTCGTCCACGAGGCGCTGAGGTTCTCTCGGACCTGGTCAAGGGTGTGGACTCCGCATGTGCAGATGTCAACCAGTTTGTTCTCCAGAACAAAGGCGATCAAGTCGCGGGGCAGGCCGGCGTCAGTGCCTTTGAGGTCGCGATTTTCCAAAAGACCACCGCGGACGAAGGGCTTGATGGTAATCACTCCTAATCCCTTTTTCTTGGCCGCCGACAGCAGCTTTTCCGCAGCGCGATGCCGCACATTGTAGGGTATCGAGCAAGTGTCAAAGTAATCACCAAACTTCTCAAACGCCTCCAGAAATAGTTCGGGCGTGAAGTGACAGCCGAATCCGGTAAATCGAATCTTTCCCTGTTGTTTTAGTTTGTCGAGCGCTTCGATTGAGTAGGACATATCCCAATAGCCGGACTGCGGCGTGTCGTTCTCGGTATTGCAGAGCAGGCAGAGGTCAACATAATCGGTTTGCCACAGCTTCAGGCGGTCCTCGGTCCACTTGTATATCTCCTGTTTGTCGGCTTCGATGCCCTTCATTTTGTGGGAAACGCGGATGGAGACAATGACTTTATCTCGCGCGTTCAGCCTTTTAAGCACCTCTCCGGGCACGCTCGACTCTTCCAGCGCCGTGCACGAATCGAGAAAATTCACTCCCATTTCCATTGCCTCGGCAATCATCTGGACGGCTTCATCGATAGTAGGCCTGCGATATCCTCCCTGGCCATCGGGAACCCGCTCGTACACCCAGCTATGGCCTCCGATTCCGATTTCAGAGATGCGCAGGCCGGTCTTGCCGAGCACGCGATATTTCACCTTGCGGTCAGCCCCCCCTTCTTGCTTTCGCAAGAAAGCAGGGCCGGTCGTTTCTGATACCGTTGTCGAGCATGCACTCCCCAATAACGATGTTGCCATTGTCCCTGCTGCCACGCCAAGCCCAAACTGTTTGAGAAAATGCCTGCGTGTAGTCCTAAGGACTCCTTTCGGAGAGCCGCCCGACCTCCGTAGAAGTTCTACTTCGGAGGATGGAGCTTTGGCCCGCTGTTTCGATATATGCTCAGCCATTCTATGTGGCCTCCTAAGATTTCAGCCCCCCGTTTTCTTGCGAAAGCAAGAATTGGGGCACCAAGATTTCCCACCTGTGCAGGCAATAACAGGTGCAGGCAATATACTACTCTACTTTTCCTTAAACAGCAAGAAATTCTTCGGTCTAAATCGCCTACAATGAAGAAGTGAAAGGATGGACCACCATACATTGCGTTACCAACCGTCAAGTTGCTGCCTTTTATATATAGAGCGTGTTGTATAACCCGGCTGTATCAGAATGATGCAGCCAAGATAGGCGATACGCAAAGAAGGGAGGTTTCTGACATGAGAGTACTACGATTCATACAGAAATGCTTGTGTAAACTATGGGGTTCGAGTGTAAGTTTATCAACGGGAATCGACTCACACAAATGGGAAAGCAAAATCGAGATTTTGGGTCGTTTGTCGAGTCAAGAGGCCGGTCGTTGCATATTCTCTGGGCAAATTGAGGACTGCTGGTAGCACGTGGTTTTGGGTTATTTGCTCTGCCCGGTCCCAATTATTCTTTTGCTCCGTGCTTGCGCAGCAGTTCGACAATATCTCTATGACCCTTTCTTGCTGCAACATGTAAGGGGACATTGCCATCTGTATTTTTCGCATTGACATCAGCACCTTTGGTAACAAGCAGCTCTACTATTTCCTTGTGACCTTCTTCGGCCGCGTAATGTAATGGCGTGGCGCAAGCCGAAGATCTTGCGTCAATATCGGCACCATTGGCTAGGAGGAGTTCAACTATGGACTTATGCCCTCCCATGGCTGCGCGATGAAGGGCGGTTTTGAGAAAACTGTCATCCAAGCTATCCACGTAAGTCCCGTTATCAATGAGAGTTCTGACCAGGTTAACATCGCCGAGAGCTGCTGCCTCCTGAAGCGAGATGGGTGGTTCAGGTAACTCTGTAAGAGAGTAGATGACGCGGCGGTCGACACCCTCTTCTTTGTGGCGATAGGGAGATACAAAAAGCGGCATACATGGCCAGACGCGAGGTACAGATCCTGTTTTGTGCTTTATAGCTGCGTATAGATGTAGTAATGCCAACGGTTCGAAACAGTCAAACCTGGTATAGATATGTTTTCTACTCGGCACAAAGAATCCCCTGTGGAACTGGTTGAGCAGCACATTGTCAGCAATATGTTGTGCCATCTCAAGATAAGCCGGCCTGTCAGTCCTCGCATACAGTTCCAGAAAACCGAGGAGGCCGTAAACGCTGGAGCAGTTCGTTTCTATTTGTAGTTGTACAGCGTGAGCTGGCGTTTCTCCAATGTCCCCAAAACCATTACCCAGTGCAATATCCCGAACCATTTGCCACATGAAGTCATCGCCGGTTGCGCTGTAGACTATACTATAGGCCCAGAAGAATGGCATACCAACCGGCCAGGGTTTCACCACGAGACCATCAGGGCCGGTCCCGGGTGCTTCTTTCCATACATATCCCTCTAGCCCCTATACAAGCGTGACGTCTTGAATTTTATTATGCA
>JBAQFY010000386.1:0-1835 GCA_049287505.1 Sedimentisphaerales bacterium
CAATAATGAAGATAGCTATGGGAGTAAGGTATAATGTTACTATGAGGTAAATCACTACGTCGATATTATCAGCAGGCGGCAGGGGCATAAGCAAAGGGCGAACTAATAACAAGGCGAGCGATATTATAATCAGCAAAGCCAGATTGTCTCTTTTTGCCACAAAGGCACAAAGACACCAAGTTTTTTCTAATTTATGATTTCTTTGTGACTTCGCGTCTTCGTGGCTAAAGGGGATTATCCTCCATAAGGGGATGAGAATCATAGCTAAAAATCCGATGAGGCCGAGAGGGCCATATTGAGTCAGGATGCTGAGGAGGAAATTGTGAGGGTCTGCGACAGATTCAAGTGCGGCGGGGGGTTTGTAGCGGGTATAAAAAAGTGCGAAATTGCCGGGGCCGACGCCCGTCAACGGATGGTCGGCGAACAATTTCGCCGATGCGTGCCAGTACTGCCATCTGACGAGCATTGAGCTGCCGCCCGGCAGCCGGCCGTGCTTGAGGCCATAGGAAATAACAGCTCCAACGGCTGCGATGAAGAGAAATACGCAGACGGTCAGTATGGCTTTTTTGTGGGCATATAACCATTTGCCGAAACAAAGCAGTGCGGTAAATACGGCTGCGGCGAATATCGCACCGATAATTGCGCCTTTGCTTCGCGTGAGAACGAGGCCGAAGATAACGGCTGCGACTGCAATGCTGCAAAGAGCAATGTTCAAAATGGATTCCCGCTCCCTCGACCTGGTTCGACTTTGCTCACCACCGGCTGCTCGGGACAGGTTTCGCGGGAATGACAGAACCTTTAGTTTTTCGATAAGCAGGGCGATAGCCGCGAAGGATGCCATCAATGAAAAGGAGCCGGCGGAATTACTGGTTGTGAAAAAGCCCTGGATTCCTTTTGAATAAAGCCGATGTTCAAAAAGGAACTGCTGGAAGGTGCCGGGTTCTATGCCGAGCGGTTCGAGGATGGCTTGCGGGGAGCGCTCGTATTGCTCAATTGTGGCATGGTTGCTGATGAAGAATTGCTCGGCACATTGATAGGTTGAAACAACTCCCAGAGCTGCGATAACGGCCAGGACTAATTTTATCTTTGAAGGCGAGTCAAGTATCTGCACCAGCAGGATAGCCATCAGAGGCGGTGCGAGAAGGATAGCGACAGAGGTAATTGTTAGTCGCTTGTCTGCGGCTGCAAAGCCGGCGATGATGGCAGCCAGGCAGAACAGGCCCAGGCCGACCTCGATGCCGGTAGGGCGGTAAAAGAATCTTTTACTGCAGAAGCTCAATAAAAACCATAGCACAAAAGCAAATATCAATACAGATGATACGGATAAGCCGTAGAGATTGTTAGCGAGGTTATCCGCCATAGTGGAAGGCCGCATAGTCGGGCCTTCGGTGAACGTGGCCCGGATAGCGATTACGCAAAGACACAGTGCAAGGAGGATGTATTGAAGGCAGATTAACCCCCAGGATAAACCGGGGGGCTTGTTAATTTCGGATGTATCAAGTTTGGTCATCGAGTTTTTCATCTTTGCCGGTGGTTTCAAAAATGGCGATAATGGCCAATATCATAAATGTCTGAGTGAAGATTAGTATAGCTCCGGCGAGATTAACCTGGTAGAGAAAGGTGGCGCCAAGGCCGGTGCAAAGCGTTGCTAAATATAACGTCAGGACAGTCTGGGTGTCGGTCAGGCCGCGTTTTTTTAATCGGTGAGAGAAGTGCTGAGTGTCACCGATGAAAGGGCTTTTGCCCTGGCTTAATCTCAGTAAAGTTACGCTGATAAAATCATAGAGGGGGACGGCCATAACGACCAGCGGCATCAGCACAGGATACCACTGTCC
>JBAQFY010000387.1:0-4027 GCA_049287505.1 Sedimentisphaerales bacterium
TTATATGCTGCGCATTTATAATGGTGATGATAGTTGGCACCTGTAAACTCCGGAGAGTAATCAGCGTGGATAACGACAACAAAGCGGCTGACCACAGTAAGTTAATAACCAAGGCGTGTAGCAATCCTGCCGTTTTTGTGCGGTTATATCGCAGCCATTATGATGCGGTATTTCGCTATTGCGTGCATCGGCTATTCGAAAGGACAGCGGCCGAGGATGTTACTTCGGAAGTTTTTCTGAAAGTTGTTGAAAGTATTCATGGTTTCAAGGGCACCGAAAAACAGTTTCGCTGCTGGCTTTATAGAATTGCAACCAATGCCGTTAATAACTATTTGCGAAAGACCGCTCGCCGAAACCGTCTGTTGAAAGTCGCTCGCGAGCAAGCCAACAGTCAGGTCGCTGACTGTAGAGAATCGGCTGAGAAACTGGCTCTTTTGAGAGAGGCTGTATTTACTTTGAGGCCGCGGTACCAAACTATCATCACACTGCGTTTTTTTGAAAATCTTAAATTAACCGAAATCGCCGAGGTGCTCGATAGTAGTCCCGGCACCATTCGCAGCCAACTAGCAAGGGCACTTGCCAAACTGCGAAAGGTTTTAGCCACAGAGTTCACAAATCAGAGGTAATAGAAAATGAATGATGACGAAAGACAATTTGAAGATTTCGTTAGTAATATAAAGTTTGACGATGCTCCTGAGTCCAGCCATCGCGACAAACTCGAAAAGGACCTCCTCCGTGTTCTCACAAAGCAGCCTCGGGAGAAACAACAATTCTTAAAGATTTGGAGAATTATTACGAAAAGTCAAATAACAAAATTAGCTGCTGCTGTGGTGATTATCATAATGGTTTTATTCATTATCAATAGTCTTGATAATACAACGGCGTGGGCTCAAATAGGCCGGGCATTGGATGAAGTTGAAAACGCTCGTATCGATATGAAAACTATAACGGCAAGCGGAAATCTCGAAGAACAACAGTATTTTTTCAAGAAGCCATATTTCTTAAGGGAAGAAAGACCGGAATATACTGCTATCGATGATGGTGTAAACTTTCTGCTCCTCAACAAACAGAACAAAACAGCTCAATTTAGGGATTCACTGTCTGAATGGCAACCAATATCAAAACATCCCGAATTTAAAATTTTGGGATTGTTTCGCAGGAAACATACAGAGGGATTCGAGCTTAAAAAGTTAGTTGGTGAAAGCAATGAAACGACGCTGGTTTATTCTGTTAAGTACCAAGAATTCGCGACGGGCAAAGCCTGGGTTGATGCTGCTACGATGCTGCCCTTACGGATGGAGGTTACTTTATCAGGAGAACTCGAACCTAACGCAGCAAAAGAAGGACAAGCAGTTTTTAGTTATGATCCCATCTCCGACAAAGTCTTTTCAATGGAGATACCGGAAGGTTATGAGGAATTGCCGCGGGAAAAAAGTGGAGTAATGGGGGGAAAAGTCATCAATAGAGCAAATACAGTATTTGCGGCTGCAATGGATAGAGTGAAACAGGCACGTACATTTTCATGCACAGTGATTTTCGAAGCCGCATACGAGGATGGCGGAAAAGGCGGGAAATATCTTCTGAAACAAAGATTGATGTTCAAAGAGCCGGACAGGGAACGTCATGAGAAACTGACGTCTGCGCCTCCGTGGCCGCAATATATAGGGGAGGTAACCATCTGGCATTATGGCAAGCGTCAGCAGCTACAGTTCAGGCCTTTTGACAAAACCGCTGAGTTCCATGATATGAGTTCCGATTATGTTATCGATGAAAAGACGGGTGAGCTAAAACTGACGGAGCTTGATACGAGTCTTCGTGACCGGCTGCTCAAATTGAGTGCAGGGGCAGTGGAGGACCTCGGCAGAGTAGAGCTTGAAGGTAAATCAGTGCGAATGCTTCGATCGCGTAAGGACAAGCGCATCACGACTGTGTGGGTCAATCCTGAGACCAGCTATCCGGTTCAGATTGAGCATAAATGGACGGACCAGAGCCGCTCGCCGGTGATGTACACCTCGATTCAAATAGATACCGAGCTGGATGATGCTCTCTTTAGCCTTGAACCACCTGCGGGCTACACTCTTAGTGTGGATAAGTCGGCTTGGCCGGATGACAAAAAGAAAATAATGACCAAGGTAAAGTATCTGGGCTTGTGGTGCGTGGTCTATGCGAGTAATAACGATGACCAGTTCCCCGGCGAATTAGCGGAACTTGTGAAGGCGGGTATCATAACGGATAAGGTGCTAAAGAGGGTGCTGGCTGCGCCGGATGATCCGGACAGCCCGCCTGTAATTCGATACCGTAAGCCGAACACAGATGCTAAAGACTGGTCCACTAAGGTTACATTGTACGAAATATATGACCAGTGGCCGGAAGACGGTGTTGTGGCATGCTTCGCAGATGGCCATTGCGAGATAATTCCTGAACAGAATCGCTTTGAGGAGTTAATAAGGTAGTTCCCCAATACCTTTGAGAATAATCATAATGGTGTATGCACCAAACTGAAGACGCTGTCGGGTCATTTGCTCGGCGGCGTTTTTTTTGGCTTTTGGGGGAGAAACGATGTGTTTTAATTTCGCATTTGAAAAGTTCTCTGTTTACAGGTACAATTCGGCCTTGTTTCTATTGATGTATAGATTCCCGCCCATTCGGCTTCGCTCAGGGCAGGCTTTTCGCGGGGGAATGACAAAAGGGCTGCGGGAATGACAAAGGGCAGTGATGGCAGAAAGACTTGATAAGCATATCTTAAAAAATGGGATGGTACTTCTTGGCGAGCCGATGGAGGGGGTTGCATCGGTGGCGTTTGGTTTTATGCTTCCGGCCGGGGCGGCCTTGCTGCCGGAGGGCTGCTGCGGGGCTGGAAGTGTCATTGCCGACTGGATTTTCAGAGGCGCCGGCGATAGAGACAGCAGGCAGCTTTGTGACGCCCTTGACGGCCTGGGATTAGCTCGCAGCCATTCGGTCAGCAGCACGCATATAACTATCGGGGCGGCACTAGAAGCCGGCAACTTAGCACAAGCCCTGGATTTGCATGCGGACATCATACTAAAACCCAGCCTTGAGGAGGACCAGTTTGAATTAGCCAGGCAATTAGCAATTGATGGGGTACTATCTTTAGACGACGACCCCCGGCAGAAGGTTATGCTCAAACTTCGAGAGCAGTTTTATCCAAGCCCATTGGGACGCAGTCCTGTTGGAGAAATCGCAGAATTAAAGGCTTTGACGGCTGAAAAGTCAAAGCAGATTATAAATGACAATTTCAATCTTTCGCAGACGATATTCGCAGTTGCGGGTAAATACGACTTCGAAGCGGTCTGTCACCAGATAGAAAAACTATTTGAGACTGAGCGGCAAGAAGCCGCCGAGCCGGTAACATCAGGTTCCAAAGCCGGCAAATATACCCATATAGATAACGACGGCGCGCAGGTGCATATCGGCCTGATGACCGAAACGGTCAAACCAACCGATGAGGACTATTATAATGCCCTATTGGCAGTATCGGTTCTTTCGGGCGGTATGAGCGCCAGATTATTTACAAAGGTAAGGGAAGAACGGGGCCTGTGCTATGCAATCGGGGCACGGTATCACTGCCTCAAAGATGCGGCTGGTATAATGTGCTATGCAGGCACAACGCCGGATAAGGCTCAGGAAACACTCGATGTGATAATCCAGCAGTTCAATGAACTGAGCGATGGAATCAGCGAGGAGGAAATTCAAAGAGCCAAAGTTGGACTGGAAAGCTCGCTGATTCTAAGCAGTGAATCGTCCAGCAGTCGAGCCGGTGCGATTGCAAGCGATTACTATGTGTTGGGCAGGGTTCGAGGGCTGGATGAGATTAAGGATAAAATCGAGGAGACCAGCGTTGATTCGGTTTTAGGATTTTTGCGAAGCAACAAATTTAAGGAATTTACAGTTGTTACAATAGGTCCAAAACAGGTAACTGTTAAGTAGTATCTGTTGCTGAAAACAAAAACGGACGATGTCACCCCTGCCCCTGCTTCCGCAGGGGTAAACTTGTCCCCGCGAAAGC
>JBAQFY010000388.1:0-6927 GCA_049287505.1 Sedimentisphaerales bacterium
TCCCAATACTCTGATGTGGCCTGTGCGTCTTTGTATTTATCGAGCACGTACTGGAGTCTGTCCAACCCCAAGATAATCAGATGGTTCAGGCATTCTTCCCGGAGACTTCTAATCCAACGCTCAGCAAAGGCATTGGCGTCGGGAGCTTGATACGGAGTTTTGACAGGCTTGAGTCCTGCGCTTTTCAGCAAGCCAACAAAACCTTCTGAATAGCAAGCATCATTGTCATGAAGGAAAAAGCGAGCCTTGATTCCTCTGTCTTGTCATTCCCAGAGAACATGACGGGCTTGTTGTTTCAGCCTTCGACCATTCGGCGAGAATCTCGCTCGGGCAAGCAATATCCGACGCGTGTGCAGATGCAGAACGAAGAATACGAACGCCCGCTGCAGACCTTTGAAAGTCCATATCTCCTTCGTGAGCAGATCTGCACAGAGAAAGACCTCCGCATGTCGAGAAAGGAACTCCCGCCAAGTCAATCCTTTGCTATCAGGCGATGGAGGCAAACCGTTTCGTCGAAGGATATTGGCCACAGAGATTTTGGAGAACTCAATGCCCAGCTTCTTGAGTTCACCCTGGATTTTCTTGTAGCCCCAGATATTTTCTTGGGCCAATTGACAAATCAGGGCTTCCACACTCGCAGGGGTCTTTGGCCTGCCCCATCTACGCTTCCTTTTCTCTGAATAATCCCACTTTTCCTTTTCCAAACGCCGTTGCCAAGCCGGAATCGTTGCAGGTTTGACTATGTTGACAACGGACTCCATGAGCTTGCGGCCCATGGCCAAAGCCGCGTTGACCAACGATATTCTTTCATCATCGGTGAAACAGATACGACCTGCGATCTTGGACTTGAGGATCTTGTTTTCCAAGCGAAGGTACTCGTTCTGGAGAGTTAGCTTACGGCATAAGATCCGGACAATCGCGGCAATCACTGGTAGGCCGAGCCATTTAGCTGGTCGAACAGAAGGCATTTGCGTGGGCATAACCATCCTCCAAGCTCAACTTTGCATCCGTGAAGCCCGGAGGATAGCATAAATGTATGATTTGGCAAGGCTTGATTCGGAAGACTGCTGGCTCGGATGAATAAATGTACCCTACGTGAAAAAAAACTTTAAAAAACAATTGCATTTTAATAGGATAATTGGTACAATTGCCTGCATATTCTTCAGAAAAATGAAGATATGGAGATGTGGTGGTGAAAAAAACTCTCTATACGAGGTATTTCCCACCGAAACGTAAGGACGCCCCGATTATCTTTGAAGAAAAGGGCACTTTTTATGTCCTGGGGTATATCCCGTGCGCGAAATATGTGTAGTTCCGTTGCAAATTTGTGCACGGCAGGGGCATTGAGCGAAAAACAGCACCTTGTTCGCACTTCACAAGAGCTAAGAACGCCTGTGGTTGAAAAGTATGTCCAAAGGCACGCATAAGTTATTGATTTGTTGGGATTATGCAAATTTTCTAATGCAACCCACGGGGACGGAGTCTGCGCAATCGCTGTTGTCGAGAGGATTGTGAGGATGCTTGGGATGTTTGAACAGTCCTGTACATAATCTCAGAGCCTCGAAGGTGGCATGGTAGGAGAATGCAGCTGAGCGCAAATAGCTGACCTATGAAAAGACTGACTCTCGAGGACATAGTGTCTTCGTTGAGAGCAACAATTGCGACTGGAGGCTTGGCGTGGTACGGATTCCCACGATACAGCAGTCTATTGGCATGCCTAAAGGCCGACGGTTAAAAATCCAGGCCGTCAAAAGAAAAACGGATTGATTAGCAAGTGAAAACCTATTTGACAGTTTATTTTGGGACTGTGCTGGTAGCGATGTTTCTCGTGCCAATTGTCTCGCGACTGGCTAAGAGGTATCGTTTGGTCGATGCTCCCGGCCCACGCAAGGTGCACCAAAAACCCATCCCGCGTATAGGTGGAATTGTTTTTGTGTTATCGACACTCGCTCTGGTGCTGCCCGTGTTTTTCCTGAATAACAACATCGGTCGGTCATTCCGTGAGGCGCGGACGGAATTCATTGTACTACTGGTTGGGGCCAGTTTCATGTTTATGGTGGGTTTGATTGACGATCTTCGTTCTCTACGAGGCTACATCAAACTGTTATGCCTTACCGCAGCATCGCTGGCGATCTGTGCTTCGGGGGCAACAATGCGTTCCGTTTCCGTGGGGACATGGTTTGTACTTGAGACTGGCTGGGCGGCTTGGCCGCTTACGGTATTTTGGATAGTGATCATTACGGTGTGTTTGAGCGTAATTGACGGGCTGGACGGTCTTGCTGCCGGGATAGCGGCCATTGTGTGCGGTTCAATTTTACTTCTGGCTCTTTGGAGCGGTGAGGCAGCCATGGCGGTGTTGATGCTGGCGCTGCTGGGCAGTGTGACAGGCTTTCTGTTCTTTAACTTCTATCCTGCCAAGATTTTTATGGGTGACAGCGGCTCTATGTTTCTCGGCTTTATGATTGGAGCCGGCAGCATCATATGCCAAACAAAGACTTCCACATTAGTAGGGCTGGCGATTCCATTTTTAGTAATGGGTGTGCCGATTCTCGATACGGGCTTTGTCGTCATTGGTCGCCGCATTCTTGAGCGGCGTTCGATATTCGCTTCCGATCGGAATCACTTGCATCACCGTCTGTTGGATCTTGGCTTGAATCACCGCACTGTGGTTATAGTTATTTATGCGGTGACAGCCATAGGTGCCTGTATTGGGGTGTTCATGTTAACCATGGAAAGCAAGTGGTCGGTAGGACTGCTTGTGGGTGGGCTGCTATTGTTGTTTTCAATGTTCGCTTGCCTGCACGGCAGGCGTTATCGCGGAATACTGAAGGCACTAAAACGTAACTGGGTCCTCGCACATGAAGCGAGGACAGAGAAGCGTAGTTTTGAGAATGCTCAAGTGAGGATGCGTGAATCCAGGTCTTTCCATGCATGGTGGGAGGCGGTGTGCGTCATGGCCCAAAAAATGCATTTTCAAAGTATCGGGGTGTGGAAACGCTGCAACGGCCATTACGTAAATACCTGTGCATGGAATACGCCGGAGGACATATTCACAACTGATAAAACAATGAAGCTTATCTTGCCGCTTAATGGCAATGGGACAGCAGAATGGGAGATAAGGGCACGTATTTGGGCAGATAGCTATCTGGAACTAAGCGGCCGACAGGCTATGCTGCTGGGCCGGCTGATGGACGAGTTCCCGCCGCCGGAGCAGGAGGAAGAAGCTGAAGCATTGGACCAACTTGCCAGCACGACACGCCGAACCACGATCAAAGAAAAAACAGGACTCTCATTGATGACAATGACAAATACACAGACTTTGAAGATGCCGGCAGATATTCCCGCACCGCTTAACATATTGGGAATTCCGGTGGTACCCTTTGAATCTTACGATCAAGCCCTCGAATGCGTTGAAGAGATAATTGAGTCGGACCGGAAGTCATGGTGGGTTGCGATCAATCCCATCAAGATTTATGGCGCCTGGCACAAACCTGAATTGCTGAACCTTCTGCGACAAATAGATGTCGGTATTTGCGACGGTGTGGGTGTCTCGATCGCTTCGATGATACTTCATGGACGAAGTATCATGCGGTGTACCGGATGTGATCTGTTTTTCAAACTTCTTTTTCTGGCGTCCCAGAAAGGGTGGGGTATTTACCTGCTGGGGGCTTCCGCCCAATCCAACGCTGCCGCACGCTCGGAACTGCAGAAGATGTATCCCGACCTGAGGATTGTTGGTTGGCAGGATGGGTATTTCGAGAATTCACAAACGGTTATCGAGCAAATAAATTCCAGCAAGGCGGACTTGCTGTTCGTGGCCATGGGATCCCCAAAGCAGGAACAATGGATTTGTCATCACCGGCATGCTATCGACACAAATTTTTGCATGGGCGTAGGGGGCAGTTTCGACATCGTGTCCGGTCGTCTTAGAAGGGCTCCGAAGATTTTCCGCATGGCCGGCATCGAGTTTCTGTTCCGTCTTATAAGGGAACCGCTTAAAAGATGGCCAATGCAAAAAGTCCTTTTTCCCTATTTCCTCCGAGTCGTAGGAAAAAAAATGGTTGATTTAACCATGTCGGACGAGGGTCGCAAAGACTGAGTGAAGCAATAGGTGTATCTGAGCCTCTTCGTGTTGAAGACACGAGAGAGAGAAATAGTAAAACATCGTAAGTTGTTAAGTGAACTTTCACAAGGCATGAGATATGGATGCCCTAACAGAAACAGAACAAGCTGATAAGAGGGGAGGTAAGATTGGATAATATGGAAGATAAAACCAAACGCAATACGAACCCGGCAGAAGAAAGTCGCCAGCTCCATCCAGATCCGATAGAGCAAGCAAGGGACGATACCGGCAGCCCCCGCGAAGGGATACAGCCCACAGAAATCATACATAGTGCCAAAAGGCCGATATCGTTAGCCGATGCGACATTACTGCCGAATCAGTTTATGGGGACGGGGGTACCCACACAGGCCGTCCCGCCGGCGAACGATATGATTGAATCGATGTTTCGTTTCAAATGGACGATTCTGGCAGTTTTCATCTTAGTGGCCGCTCCTTCGATAGTCGCTATCTGGACCCAGGTAGTTCCTGAGTACCGGGCCAGGGCGGAAGTGCGAGTTCGGCCTATTATCCCGTATCTGGTCTTCCGGACAGAGGATAGCGGAATGATTCCCTTATATTCATCATTCCTGAACACCCAGGTCTCTATTATGAGGAGTTTAGTAGTCCTTCAACGTGCGTTGGACCAAGAGGAAGTCCAGGAGACACAGTGGTACAAGGAGCCTTCAAAAATGCTTGTGCAGCGGCTGCTCGGAAACCCACCTGCCTCCCCCATGGAAAGGCTCAGGGATGACCTTTCAGTCCAGCCTCGAAAAGAAACCGAGATAATTGACATCACCTTTATGGACTCCAGTGCCAAAGATGCCAGGCTTATTGTGGATACTGTTTTGGACCAGTATGTAAAATACATCGGGGAAATGTCTGATGCGACTAAGGACGAGCTCTACCGCCAACTGGTAGACCAGTACAAATCTTTGGAAACCGAAATCCTGGGCCGGGAGAAAATCACTGCCGAGCTTCGCAGATCGCTCAGAACGTCAAATCCGCAGGAACTTATCTCGACCCAGAGGGTTCGTCTGGATGCGACACAAGCCCGTCTCAGCGAGCTGCGACAGAGTATTGCTGTATCGGTATGGGAGCGGAAGGAATTGGAAGACTTGATGAAGCAGGCCATTACCGATGACAGTAATGATGTGCCTGGCAGGATGGAAAAGCAACCAAAATACTATGAGGATGCGGAATGGCGTCGGCTGGATATTGACGTAAAAACTGCTCGACACAATATTGACAACAGTTCGCTTACTCCCAACCATCCGGATATGATTCGGGCGACACACAACATGAAGTTCGCGGAGGAATTGCTTCGACTGCGAGAGACGCAACTGGATGAGCAGTGGCGCGACCGGCCGAAAAATGCGGCTGGAGTGCCAATAACAATCACCGATGCCAAGGGCCTCAGTGCTGAAGAAAGGTTGATATCCCTGGAGTATCAACTGGCCCGGACAAAACAAGAGGAGAAGCTTGTGCTTGCAGAGCTCGAGAAACAGCAGGCGAAGTTTGAAGAGCTTTTCGAAAGCGCCCAATTACTCGAGAAGGAGAACAACACACTGCTACACAAGCGTGAGTTGTTTGACGCGGTTCGGCAGCGTCTGGAGCAGAAGAATATGGAGCGCAATGTCCCCGGTTCAATCGAGGTATTGACACGGGCCTCCGTATCCTCCCAGCCTTACAATGACCGTCGAATTGTGTTCACTGCCATGGCACTCGTCCTGGGCTTAGGTACGGGCGGTGGTTTGGCATTCCTAAGGGCCAGCAGGAACCAGGCCATTTATACTCCTAAGGACATGCCCCATCCAATGCAAGTTCCGTTTCTTGGGTACATACCTGCGACTCGTACCAGAAAATCATCAGACGACGAGAACAATCCTGCCGTGCTCGAATCTATCAGGTTCGTGCGTACGGCGTTATTGTCGCGGCTGGACAGTCAGGGCAGCACGACTGTACTGGTTACCAGCGCCGATACGGGGACCGGCAAGACGACCTTCACGATGATGTTGGGTAAGAGTCTTGCTCAGGCGGGTAAGAAGGTGCTCATGATAGATGCGGACTTCCGAAGAATGACTCTGACGAAGCGGTTCGGCCTGCCCGATAAGTCCGGCTTCATCCAATCTCTGCGTCAGAGGTCTGTATATAAGCAGCACATTTTCCCGACGGAAACATCAGGCCTGAGTATTGTGCCTGCTGGAAAGCGAGACGATGACGGTGCGGTGTTTGAGGAAACAGCTAACGGGGCTTTCAAGGCCTGTATTGGCGAGCTGCGTAAGCAGTACAACATCATATTGCTGGACAGCTCCCCTATTCTGATGCTGGCGGATGCAACAATACTTTCAAGCCAGGTCGATGGTACCATTATGGTGGAGCGGGAGCTTGTATCGCGCCGCGCGGACGTAATCAGTGCACTCGCCCATCTTGGTTCTGCCGGGGGACGCCTCTTAGGGACTGTCTTCATTGGTTCAAGCAGTCACGAAAAATACGGATACGGTTATCATTACAGCAGAACCGGTGAGTCGCAATTATAGTGAGTCAAAAAAGTCAATCTGATATATCAATTGTTTTTGAAGTTGTCCGGAAGCTGGGCCTGACTTAGTTCACATTTTTCAGGGAAAAACTATAAATTTTTTACGCAGATTAACAAAGTTGAGAACGGAAATTAGCCGGATTTGGGGGAAATTGGGGGTTTTTCAGGATTTTTTTCTGATTTCAGGGGCAAATCCTTGTTTTTGGGTCAAAAATGGGGGTTGGTATGTAAATATGCGGAGTATGAGCAATGTAGGTAAGAAAAAAACGTCAAAAAATGAGTCTAAATT
>JBAQFY010000389.1:0-3876 GCA_049287505.1 Sedimentisphaerales bacterium
TCCCTGCATATCAGGCGGCTTTGATACACCGGCGAAGTCTAAAAACGTCGCGCCAAAATCCAGATTCAGCACGATATCATTGTTTATCGAACCGGCTTTGACTTCCTTAGGATACCGCACCAGCAACGGCATACGCAGTGATTCCTCGTACATAAAGCGCTTATCGAACCAGCCATGGTCACCCAAGTAAAAGCCCTGGTCGGAGGTGTAAAATACCACTGTATTTTCAGTCAGACCTGTTTCATCAAGATAATCCAAAATCCGCCCGACATTCTCGTCAACTGAGGCGATGCACCGCAAGTAGTCTTTTATGTATCTTTGATATTTCCAGCGGACGAGGTCTTTTCCCTGGAGATTTGCCTTGCGAAAGGCCTCATTTTTCGGTTCGTAGGCCGCGTCCCAGAGCTTTTTCTGCTCAGCCGTAAGGTTTTTCGGGGGTATCAGTTTCAGGTCTCTATCGTTCATCGTTTTTTCGATGCTCATATCCTGTTCCTTAGCGGCTCTTCCGCGATTAGAGTAGTCGTCGAAAAGATTATCCGGCTCAGGAATAGTTACATCATCGTACATTGTTAAATATTTGGGACCAGGTTCCCATTCCCGGTGCGGGGCCTTGTGGTGGTACATCAGACAGAATGGCTTATCGCCGGTGCGTTCTTTGAGCCACTTGAGAGCATGGTCGGTAATAATATCAGTAGTGTAACCGGTGTATTTTTTTCGTTGTCCCGTTTCGACCATAATCGGGTTGTAGTAGGTTCCTTGTCCGGGCAGGACGTTCCAGTAGTCAAATCCGGTCGGGTCGGTTTTTAGATGCCATTTACCAATTATAACCGTTTCGTAACCGACCTTTTGCAACAGTTTGGGGAAGGTCTGCTGACTGCCGTCAAACTTTACTTTATTATCGATGACGCCATTGATGTGGCTGTATTTGCCGGTCAGGATTACCGCTCGGCAGGGGGCACAAATTGAATTTGTGCAGAAGCTGTTGTTGAAGAGCATACCCTCTTTGGCGAGCCGGTCGAGGTTTGGCGTTTGGTTGATTTTGCTTCCATAACAGCTCAGGGCGTGCGAAGCGTGGTCATCCGTCATAATAAATATGATGTTCGGCCGTTTTCTTTCAGTCCCTGCTGTTTGACCAATACTCTCGCAGCCTGGCAATATTGATAATGCTGATGCAGAGCCCGCTATAAACCCGATTGTTTTGAGAAAACTCCGGCGATTTAGCCGGATGTCTGTTTGGGTTCCCGCGAAGCGGGGTCCCTCCCCATGTCTTTCGGGAAATTCTCTTCTTGTTTGTCGTTTCATTTTGGTTCCTTTCGTACGTCTTTGTATTGACTATTTACTCATAGAGAAAAGTTCTTTTTGCTTTTTCTACATTTAATCCGTACATTGAAACTATACTATAAGTCGAATTTTTGGGTTATAATAGAAGATGTGAAAGGCTTTGTCCAATGATTTAGCCTCTATTAAAATGAACATAAACTCAGTTTTCAGTGCTGATATAGACTATTTCAAGTCTTTTTGTTAGAGCCTCTTAGTATTTCTGTTGAAAACTATGCCGGGCTGGTATAATGCGAAATAAGAGCATAAGTTTGTTCTGCTCTTATGACTTATGCACTATGAGATATGAGCAATAACAGGGAGGTTTTAAGGTGGCTCAGCTCAGGAAACAGCTTGGTTCCCTTGACGTATTTGCCATAGCAGCAGGGGCAATGATAAGCTCAGGCTTGTTTGTTTTGCCCGCCATAGCTTTTACAAAGGCGGGCCCCGCTGTAATCTTATCCTATCTTTTTGCATCGATTTTGATTATTCCCAGTGTCCTCAGCAAAGCCGAGCTATCTACGGCAATGCCGCGGGCTGGAGGAACATATTTTTATGTAGAACGGAGTTTAGGCCCGATTTGGGGCCTGTTCGGCGGATTGGCAAATTGGTTTTCAGTGGCTTTGAAGAGCGCTTTTGCTGTTGTCGGCATGGCGCTTCTGATTGAGGTTGTATTGCTGATGGTTTTGCCTGTTCAGCTAAGCCAATGGCACTTCAAAACGATAGCGGTCCTGTGCTGTTTGGCCTTTATCGCTCTGAATATCATAAGCGTCAAGCACACGAGCAGATTTCAGATCATCCTGGTTGTGATATTGTTGGTGATTCTTGCCCTTTTTACGTTTCTTGGATTCGGCAGTATCGAAGCCGTCAGATACAAAGGCTTTCTGCAGAAAGGTTGGCTATCTATATTGGCAACCGCCGGCCTGGTCTTCATAAGCTTCGGGGGCCTGACTAAGGTCGCCAGCATTGCAGAAGAGGTCAAATATCCCGGCAGAAATCTGCCGTTAGGGATGATACTGGCCTGGTTTGTTGTAACCGTTTTTTATCTTGGCGTAATCATAATTACAGTTGGTGTTGTGGATGGGCAGGAGCTGGCCGTCAGTGAAATGCCTATCTCACTGGCGGCAAGTAAGTTTATGGGCCCGGTGGGTTTCGCAATTCTCGGTTTGGCTGCTATAGCTGCTTTTGTAACAACTGCAAATGGCGGAATACTCGCTTCGTCTCGGTTCCCTATGGCTATGAGCAGAGACCAGTTACTGCCGCCACTCCTGGCTCGTATCAACGAGCGATTTAAAACACCTCACATCAGCATACTATTTACAGGCATATTTATGATTGTTGCCATCGTCTTTCTTGATATTGAAGTGCTTGTAAAAACTGCCTCGACCTTAATGCTAATACTTTTTATCCTTGTCAACGCCAGTGTGATTATAATGCGCGAGAGCAGGATACAAAGCTATCGGCCGAAGTTCAAATCGCCGTTATATCCGTATATTAATATCTGTGCTATCATCGCTTATGGCGCTTTGATAATAGACATGGGGCTAATACCGTTACTGATTACCGCTGTGTTTGTCGCTTTGAGTGCCGCCTGGTTTTGGCTCTATGTTTATAGGCGGGTCAGCAGGGCCTCGGCGGTTATGCATATCGTAGAAAGAGTTACCGACAGAGAGCTTCAAACCGTTACCCTCGAGAATGAGCTTCGGGATATTCTGCTCGAACGGGACAATATAATCGAGGACAGATTCGACCAGCTTATAAGGGAGTGTGAAATTCTGGATATTCAGGGCGAAGAAACCGCTGAAAAAGTTTTCCGGCGGGTCTCAACCATCTTAGCCGAGAGGGTGGGAACAAACGAGTACGTACTTTTTGAAAAATTTCTCCATCGTGAAGCTGAAGGCGGCACGGTGATTCAGCCGGGCTTTGCTATACCGCATATCGTAGTGGAAGGTGAAAACAAATTCGATATTTTGCTTGTCCGTGCCCGTGACGGCATCAACTTCCCACACGCTCCGGACCCGGTCAGGATAATGTTCGTTCTGGCCGGCAGCAAAGACGAGCGTAATTACCACCTGCGGGCCCTGATGGCCATAGCTCAGATTGCCCAGGAAAAGCACTTCGAGCAGCGATGGTTAGCCGCCAGAGACACACAGGGATTAAGGAACTTGATACTTCTATCCACAAGAAAGAGAGAAACAAATTCGTAATTAATTGAAAGGGGCCTATAGCGAATCAATCACTATAGGCCCCGCATCGATGCAAATCTACTATATCAACCACGCACATAATTATAAGCCAAATATCGGCTTATAGTGCTGATAGTGGCTAATGTAGAGCAATATCATCAAAGTACATCGTACCTGTACCACCAGCCGTTGGATTTTTCTTGTTGCCTAAACCAAGAGCAATCGTATTGACATTGGTCAGGTCCACGCCCTGGTCTGCAAAAGCCTGCAGGTCGATAATCCATTCCGTCCACATGGCTATCTGTGCTGCATTAGGATTATCGTGAGTAACCACTGCATTGCCATTGACAGCAACGTACAGTGGGTCAGCAGC
>JBAQFY010000390.1:0-5687 GCA_049287505.1 Sedimentisphaerales bacterium
AGCTGATGCTTTGGCCGGCGACGGCTAAAACCAAGGCGAAGACTTTTGAAGCGCCAGCTTGTTTCAGTGTTTTTGCGCACTCATTCAGCGTTGCACCGGTTGTTTTGATATCATCGACAAGACAAATCTTTCGATTGGTAAAATTATGTCCGTAACGAACGGCAAAGGCACCGGCGACATTTTTAGCACGTGCGGCGGGACTTGCCATTGCCGGCTGTAATTTGGTTCGGCGGATTCGGACAAGCTCTGTGCTGATTTTGGCTGTGGTGTGGATTAATTTTTTGGCCAAAACCTGCGATTGATTGTAGCCGCGACGCAATCGTCTCGACCAGTGCAGCGGCACGGGAACGAAAAGCTCTATATCATTATAAAAGCCGCTTCCATGCAAAGCGGAATTGGCCAAAAACCCTACTGCCAAATCCAGCTCTGTTCGGCCATTTTTAAAGGCCAATATCATTTTCTGCAGGGCCTGGCCATAAACTCCACTCCGGGCTATCCGGTCAAAGTGAAATTCTTTGCCCAGGCAATCGGGGCAGGCGTCTTCCAGGATAGCAAATTTACTGGCGTCTCGGCCGCAGCGCCCGCAGTAATCGGCGCCCATGCAGGCCAGAAGCTGGTCCCAGCAATTTTGGCATAGGTTGTTATCAGTTTCACAGATGTTTTCGCCGCAATTGATACAAACTGCCGGCCAAAGGAGCTGGTTTAAGCTCTGCAGAGCAAAATTAAAAGCTCGTTTTGGCTTTGTTGTATTCACGCCGGCAATTATATAAACAGTAACTCGGATTAACCACTGAGAAACTATGAAAGTCGGCCTGCCAATGGCCAAACTTGGCGAATACTATATTATTATAAGCAAAAGTGGTTACATTTTCAGCTATACTGATGTAAGGACGCTTTTTATAAGGTAACAATGTAAAGCCAAATTTTTTGTAACTTCTTTATTCAAAAAGTCCTATATTCCTTTGCACAGCTATATTTGCAGTGTTTTTTACGGTTCCGACTTGACTATCGTGGTTTTGACCGTTATAATTATTATAGTTAAATTTGTATGGCAAGAACAATAAAGACAACCGGAAAGAAACGAAAGAAAAAATCTTCATCCAAGGTCGCCAGCGTTAAAAGCAAAAAGGCTTTTAGGAGCTACCAGCAGGCCATTGACTACCTGTTTGCGAGGACCGATTATGAAAAGCAGGAGCGTCTGCGCTATAACGTTACGACGTTCAACCTCAACAGGATGCATAAACTGCTGTCGTTATTGGGCAATCCACACAAAAAAATCCATACAGTCCATATAGGCGGCACAAAAGGAAAAGGCTCAACAGCCACGATGTTGGCCAGGATGCTTGAAGCCAACCAATATAACGTTGGTTTATACACATCGCCCCACCTGGTACACCTGCACGAGCGGATTACGGTCAATTCAAAAATGATTAGCGACTCGGAGATGTGCGACCTGCTGAATCGCGTTTACGCACCGGTTGAGAAGATGTCAAAGACCGACCCCCCCACCTTCTTCGAGATTATGACGGCTTTGGCATTTATGTATTTTCTCGATAAGGCGGTTGATATTGCCGTGATTGAAACCGGTCTGGGCGGCAGACTCGACAGCACAAACGTTATTAAGCCTAAAGTCGTCGGCATAACCAGCTTGAGTATCGACCATCAGCACCAGCTCGGGAACACTATTGACAGCATCGCAAAGGAGAAAGCGGGCATTTTCAAGCGCGGTGTCCCGGCTATTACCGTTCAGCAGGAACCCTCGGCGATGCGTGTCCTAAAATCACAGGCTATCGCTGTCAAAGCGCCTTTGAGCGTAACCGGCAGCGATGATATTGATTTTTCGCATCGATTTGAAACCTCACGAGAGCACGGCCCGCACACGAGAATCTGCCTGACAACACCGACCAGTAAATTCGAGCATCTGCGGGTGCCGCTG
This sequence comes from Sedimentisphaerales bacterium, assembly GCA_049287505.1. GTDB lineage: Bacteria > Planctomycetota > Phycisphaerae > Sedimentisphaerales > Anaerobacaceae > NIOZ-UU13. Next base: position 1,937 of record JBAQFY010000390.1, read on the forward strand.
CACGGCAAACATCAGGCAATCAACTGCGGCCTGGCCTTGGCTATGCTGGATAAGCTCAAATCGGTCGGCTACAAGATAGACAACGGCAAGGCTGCTGAAGGACTTCATAAAGTTACTTTGGCAGGCCGAATGGAGATGGTTTGGGACGACCCCAGAGTTATGATCGACGCCGCTCACAATGCCGCGAGCATTCAGGCCTTGATTCACGCGATAGGCCAGAACATCCCTTATGATTCTATGGTGGTAATCTTCGGCTGCAACAGCGATAAAGACATCAGAGGAATGCTGGAAAGATTACAATACGGCGCCGACAAGGTGATTTTTACCCGCAGCAACTCACCCAGAGCAATGCCGCCGGAAGATTTGGCTGAAATATACACCGAGATATGCGGCAAGATGTGCCAGACCGCTCCCACTTTGACTCAGGCACTGCAGCTCGCCAAAAACGCCGTCAGCAAAGAAGACCTGATTTGTATTACCGGAAGCTTCTATCTCATCGGCCAGGCAAAAGTGCACTTCCAGCAGAACTAATCACTTACAGCAAGTTAAATTCGAGCCATTCTTGGCAACAAAAGACATATTCATATTACAACCATCGTGTCTTTATTTTACCCAAAACTGAGATTGTGAGTGCCCAAAGACCGCCCAAAGTCGGCAAGACAGCGCGGAACTGAATCTGCTAAAATCTCGAGGTTTATTCTCAATCTCCTTTTTCCATACCTCGATTTTCGATTTGCAATAGAAGAGAATCCGGGTTATAAAGTCATTTCTTCAGAATTAAACATTTGTAATAAGGAGCTGACGATGGCGGAAATAAAAAAATATATCGCCGTTGACCTCGGCGCCGAGAGCGGCAGAGTAATGCTCGGCTCTGTTTCGGCACATAAGCTTGTTCTCGAGGAAATCCATCGTTTCAGTAATGGGCCGCTCGAAGAGAACGGCTCACTGCGATGGGATTTTGACAGGCTGTTTTCAGAAGTGAAGGCCGGTATAAGCAAAGCGGTAAAAGCGGCAGTCGCTCAAATCTGGGGCATCGGTGTCGATAGCTGGGGTGTCGATTTCGGCCTGCTCGACGTCGATGGCAAACTCGTTGAGAATCCTTATCACTATCGCGACAGCCAGACCAACGGAATGAAGGAAAAGGCGTTTGAGCTGATGAGCAAACGCGAAATTTATGAAAATACCGGCGTGCAGTTTATGCAGCTAAACAGCCTTTATCAGCTGCTCGCAATGCGCCTGAATAATTCGATTGCCTTAGCCAAAGCAAAGAATCTGATTTTTATAGCTGATTTGTTCTCGTACTATCTATGCGGCAAGATTTTCGCAGAATACAGTCTTGCCAGCACATCACAATTTATGGATATGAGAACCGGCCAATGGTCCAAAGAGGTCATGGATAAGCTGTCTCTGCCGATTAACATCCTGCCGAGAATCATCAAACCAGGGACCGTTGTGGGCCAGCTGACCGCAGGGATTGGAAGAGAGCTCCGCTGCGGGCCTGTTCCGGTTATTGCTATTGGCTCGCATGATACTGCTTCAGCCGTCGTTGCCGTGCCCGCTGCCGGGGACTCCAGCTGGGCGTACCTTTCATCCGGGACATGGTCCCTTATGGGCGTTGAAGTGCCACGGGCAGTTGTCAATGATAAAACCTTTGAATACGAGTTCACAAATGAGGGTGGAGTTGAAAATACGATTCGGCTTCTCAAAAATATAATGGGACTTTGGCTGATGCAGGAATGCAGGAGGCAATGGCAGCGCGAGGGGACCGACCTGTCCTATGCGGACCTGGCAGCCTTGGCAGAAGAAGCTGAGCCGTTCGCCAGTCATATTGAAGTTGATTACAGCGGATTCCTTGCGCCAGGAGATATGCCGAAAAGAATAAATGACCATCTGACCGAGGCAGGCCAGAAGCCAATCACAGACAAGGGTCAGATGATAAGAACGATACTGGAAAGCCTCGCCTTGAAGTATCGCGCTATTATGGAAGCCATTGAAGATGCTACAGGAAATACGATTGAGATATTGCATATTGTCGGCGGTGGAATACAAAATGAGCTGCTTTGTCAGTTCACAGCCAATGCACTTGGCAGGAAGGTAATCACCGGCCCGATTGAGGCGACGGCCAGCGGCAATATCCTGATGCAGGCCAAGGCCACAAGGCAGATAAATTCCTTAGCCCAGGCCAGAGAAATTGTACGAAACTCATTTGACCTTAAAGAATATCAGCCGCAGGATGTCTCACTCTGGGATGAACAATACAAAAAAACGCATAAATCATAAGTGCATAAGGAAATTACCAACAGTAGAAAGATTCATTTTGATTGCAGAACTTGAAAGCAGACTGGATAGTTTTGACGCCGGGGAAAGAAAGCAAGCCCTGACAGCATTATGTGAGAAGGTCCGGGCTGGCGAAATCGATTTGCCCAAGGCCGGCACAGATGTCAATCTGCACTGTCATACCTTTTTCTCTTATAATACCTACAGTTATTCGCCGAGCAAACTTGCCTGGTTGGCTCGCAAGGCCGGTTTGGCCGTTGCAGAAGTGGTGGATTTTGATGTGCTGGATGCCCTGGAAGAATTCCTTGCTGCGGCAAGGATGCTCGGCCTGAAGGCCTGTGCCGGCATGGAGACACGAGTCTTTGTGCCGGAATTTGCAACAAGAGTAATGACATCGCCCGGTGAGCCGGGCATTACATACCATATGGGCGTTGGTTTTCCGAAGGCCGAATTGGAGGGTGAACAGAAACAGTTTCTGCTTAAGCTTCGCCGGACGGCACAACAGAGAAATCAGGATTTGATGAGGCGTGTGAATAAATATTTAAAACCGGTTGAATTGGATTACGAAAAAGATGTGCTTGTTCTGACACCCGGCGGCAACGCTACGGAGAGGCATATGTGTCTTGCATACGCGCGTAAGGCAAAGGAAATCTTCGGCGATAGAGATAAGCTCATAAAGTTCTGGTCTGAGAAGCTGGGAGTTGAAATTGAATCGTCGGCATTACCCCAGGGCAGAGAATTGCTGGATGCAATTCGAGCGAAAACTATGAAGCGCGGCGGCGTCGGATATGTACAGCCGGACAAAGGTTCCTTTCCAATGATGGCTGATACGAACCAATTTATTTTAGCTGCCGGTGCAATACCGGTTCACACCTGGCTGGATGGTACCAGCGATGGCGAAAAGGCCATCGAAGAGCTTTTGAATGTGGCTATGAGCTCCGGCGCGGCGGCCATCAACGTCATCCCCGACCGTAATTACACGCCGGGAGCAAAAGGTGAAAAGCTTCAGAACCTCTACCATGTGGTGGAATTAGCCCAAAAGCTGCATTTGCCCGTTGTAGAGGGAACGGAGATGAACAGCCCCGGACAGAAATTCGTGGACGACTTCGAGACAGCGGAGCTTTCACCGTTAGTGCCGGTATTTCTCAAAGGCGCCCATATTGTCTATGCCCATTCGGTGCTTCAACAAAAATGCGGCTTAGGCTATACCAGCGACTGGGCAAAGAAAAACTTTAAGAGCACTGCGGACAAAAATGAATTCTTCCAGCAGCTCGGAAGCTCACTTGAGCCGGAAAAAGAAGATGAACTCGTCGGTCTAAGTGAGGATGTAAATGCTAAGGAAATATTAGATAAGATTAGCAATTTATAGCTGGTAGTTTTATTCGGTGGGCTAAAGCCCAGTATGTGTTTAGCCAGGGAAAAACCATCCCCAAAGCCTTCGGCTTTGAGGCTGCCACCCAATAAAATTAATAAA
>JBAQFY010000391.1:0-2133 GCA_049287505.1 Sedimentisphaerales bacterium
TAAAACTAATATGGCCGAATTGGTCATTTTCCAGAGCCACCAATTTGCTAATCCGATACTATTCATCGGCAGAACTTTTTCCAAATCTTGAATTTTTTCCGAAAATTTTATTTCGCCGTTCCTCACCCCTGATTCTTTGCCCAAAAACAGTTTGAAGCAGAACCATTCAAACGGTAAGATTGTATCATTAACAAATAAATATCAGCGACAAAATATAAGGAGCTGCAATTACGGAACACAAAAAACAAGGATGCTAATATGAATATTAAAACGCTTGGGATTTCGACAAGCCCGAGGATGAATGGCAACAGCGATTTGCTTTTACGCGAAGCTCTCGCAGGCGCCGAGTCCGCAGGTGCACACACCGAATATATCCGTCTGTCGGATTACAATATTGCTCCGTGCATCGAGTGTAATGCCTGTTACACAACAGGCGCCTGTGAGATTCAGGATGACTTTCAGCAGCTCTTACAAAGGATGCTTGATGCCGACCGGCTCGTCTTCGCTGCCCCCATATTTTTTATGACCGTCTGTGCCCAGGCAAAGATGCTTATTGACCGCTGTCAGTGTCTTTGGGCGTACAAGTATGTGCTAAAAAAACCGCTTATTACCCCCCAACGCGACCGCCGTGCAATGGTAATTGCCGTAGGCGGCTCAAAAAGTACAAAGCAGTTTGAAAGTGTTCAATTGATAATGAAATCCTTTTTTGATGTGCTGGACATAAACTATACAGCAAATTTGTTTATCAATAAAGTTGACGACCTCGGCGAAATACAAAAATATCCTTCAGCGCTCAAAGAAGCGTTCCGCCTCGGCAAAGAACTAATAACCGCAGAGTACCCCCTGCCGCAAAAGCCTGTCAACGTCGAATTAACCTGAGCCCCACTTCTCAAAATCGAAATACTACTCTTTGCTCTCAGGCTTGGCTCTTTTTATAACAAAGAAATACGCAATCGCCCCTACAAAATAAAAACTAAGCGACAAAACAATCGCAGCAGCCCATATCAGCTTGTCGTACTCACCTTCTTTTGTCAGCGGCTGATAAAACTTCGTTGCCGGCCGTTTCAAACAATCGATGAGCATAATCACTGAAAAAATCACTCCCAGGATTGCTAATACGCCCCACATTGCCTCAAGCCCGAACAACGGTCTTAGCGGCCAGAACGGGAACCTACACCACGTAACCATAACAGATACCTCCTAAAAAGCGCACAACCTCACATACTCGCATACCAATTTCACAACCTTTCCTGCAAAATACAGCTCTGGCAATATGTCAATCACGCTTTTGTTATTCCGTCTTCGATGACAAGTATGCACAAAGCCCAATAATCAGAACCGCAATCAAAGCCAAAGATATACATATAACAGTCGGCGTAGCAACCTTCAACTTCAATTCAATAATAAAGGGTAATGACGCTGCGAAGATAATAAAAATTATAAAGCCGATTGCCCGCCATGGGTATGCAAAATTCATTGTCCAACCCGTCCATTTAACCCGTTTCGGCACAACCAGACGCGGGTCGTTTTTGCAGTAATAGATGGCGCCCCAGCGCCAGTTATTCTTATCTGCCCAAAGAGTTTCCAGTTCTTCTTTTGTCATTATTATCTTGTAGCTCCGGATAGGTTACCATCTGCCGGCCAACAAAACAGCTCATACTATAACCAGAATCGCAATAACTATCAAAGTAAAATGCTCCTCCATTTGTTCTGCTGTTCCTCACTATCAATATCGATATCTGCCCGAAACTGAATCAACGAGAAAGGGGCCTGTACCGAAATAATCGATACAGGCCCCAAAGTGACACGAATCTTCTATATCAGCCACGCCCCCATATCTTGCTTCGCCTGCCCCCGCGTCTCTCGACGCGAGTCGGGGCGGCGGGCAAGAAGCAATGGGGGGCTAATCAAATCCCGTCTTACGGTGCCGGTAGATACAGACGAATATCGTCAAAGTACATCGTGCCTGAACCGCCGGCTACCGGATTCTTCTTGTTGCCAAGACCAAGAGCGAGCGTATTGACATTGGCGAGATTCACGCCCTGGTCTGCAAACGCCTGCAGGTCAATATTCAAGCGGGTCCATTTATCTATCTGCGCTGCATTCGGATTATCATGAGAGACGACCGCGCTG
>JBAQFY010000392.1:0-4136 GCA_049287505.1 Sedimentisphaerales bacterium
GAAAAGAAAACGTCACTCAAATTCAATAGAAAATAATCAATAGTCAATGGTCAATCTGTCTTCCGGTTATGTATGAAGATGCCTTGTGATTGCTATTGTAGGGTTGTCTAATAAAATCGGAAAGGTAAATTTTTGGCCCTTCTGCAATAAAATTGGTGAAGATTGGTCGCTTTTCGGGTATTTTGTTATCCCGGTGTGTTTCAAAGTACATTTATTTTTAACTTTATCCGGTAGAAGATTTAATTGAAGGCTTTAATTTACACTAAACCATATTGTTTTGAATATTCAGATTTTCCCGACCCGACGATTGGTGACGATGAGGTGCTGATTCGTGTCAGGGCCTGTGGAATTTGTGGTTCGGACGTTCAGGGCTTCACAGGTAAGACCGGCAGAAGAATTCCCCCTTTGATTATGGGCCATGAGGCGGCCGGTATCGTTAAAGATATGGGAAAAAATGTAAGTGGTTTTGAAAAGGGTGATAGAGTTTGTTTCGACTCAACTGTATATTGCAATAGGTGCGAGCCCTGCCGCAAAGGCTTGTATAATCGCTGTGAAAGCCGACAGGTATTAGGAGTTTCCACGCCGGAATTCAGAAGGCAAGGTGCATTTGCTGAATATGTTGCGGTGCCCTGGTGGATTGTATCGAAGATTCCGGAAAATATGTCGTTTATTCAGGCTGCCCTTTTAGAGCCGGTATCAATAGGCACGCATGCCGCCAATAGAGCACCCATATCGCCCAATGATACGGTTGTGGTTATTGGAGCTGGGACAATCGGACTTTTCATTTTGCAGGCAGCCAGAATTCGAGGTGCGGGCAGAGTCATCGTGGCTGACATCAATGAATTTCGGCTTGCTGTGGCAAAGAAGCTGGGTGCGGATAAGGTCATCAATCCTCTTAAATCCGACCTAAGAGAAACGATTTTCAAGGAAACAGAAAACAAGGGGGCGGATGTTACTTTCGAGGCCGTCGGATATGCACAGACTTTCCGCGATGGTGTTTCGGTAACAAAGACCGGTGGCCATCTTGTTGCTGTGGGTAATCTGGAAAAGACCGCTGAGTTTAATTTGCAGGAATTAGTTGCCAGGGAGCTTACCTTCACGGGTTCTTATGCCAGTTCGGGTGAATTTCGCGATTGTATAGACTTGGTATCTTCGGGCAAGATTAATGTTGAGCTGTTAATCAGCGATGTTTTGCCGTTGGAAGATGGGCCGGATGCCTTTGACCGGTTGCTCAAGGCCGAGGAAAACTTGCTGAAAATTGTTTTAGAACCATAAAGTTCGGGGAAATGAAAATGCAGGACCTTTTTAATCTTTCCGGCAAAGTGGCAATAGTAACCGGAACAAGTCGCGGTCTGGGCCAGTATTTCGCCAGGGCACTTGCCGGAGCCGGTGCGGATTTGGTTATTACCAGCAGGGAATTATCGAGACTGACCGAATTCAAGCAGGAAATAGAGTCTTTGGGTAGAAGGGCGTTAGCTGTCCAGTTGGATGTACTCTCGCAAAGTGATATTGAAAATATGGTTCAAACGACTATAAAAGAATATGGAAAAATTGATATTCTGGTGAACAATGCCGGCTTAAATATCCGAAAGCCGACCATTGAAGTTACTCAGCGGGATTGGGATACTGTATTGGATACCAATCTAAAGGGCAGCTTTTTTTGTGCTCAGGCAGTTGCTAAAGAGATGATAAAACGAAACTATGGCAGAATAATAAATGTCGGCTCGTGCACGTGTGTTTTCGGTATGGAGGGCATCGCAACTTATACCGCCAGTCGGGGGGCTATCCTGTCAATGACAAGAAGTCTTGCTGCGGAATGGGGCAAGTTTGGAATCACGGTTAACGTGTTAGCTCCCGGCTGGTTTAAAACAGCACAAAACGCAGTGCTGTACGAGGACAAAAAGTGGGTAAATTATATCACAGAGCGCATTCCTCTGAATCGGCCCGGCCGGCCAAACGACCTTGATGGCACAGTTGTCTTTTTGGCTTCGGATGCTTGCGAATATATTACAGGCCAGATTATTTTGGTAGATGGTGGCTTCACTACAGGAGCAACAAAAGCAATTATTTGAGGGCTGTGCTGTCGCTATAGGTTGGCTATGCCCTTCACAGGAGCCTTGCGCTTGACTTTTTGGCCCCAGTCAGGTTTAATATTGATGCCGGCGGGGCTGGCAAGGAGATTGCTGTATGAGCAGAGTGGCCGTGAATGAAAAAGTGTTGCTCTGGGCGGTACACCGTTGTGGGCTGGAACTGGACGAGTTAGAACAAAAGTTCCCGAGAATCCGCCAGTGGGCAGGCGGCGAAAGCTGGCCAACGCTGCGGCAATTGGAATCCCTGGCGAGAGCCACGCTTACGCCGCTTGGGTTCTTTTTCCTCCCTGAACCGCCTGAGGAGCGCTTGCCGATTCCTCACTTCCGGACGCTTCATGATGAAGTCCCCGCCAAGCCAAGTCCTGACCTTCTTGAGACTGTTCAGATAATGCAACGAAGGCAGGCCTGGATGCGCGAGTTCCTGATAGAACAAGGGCAGAGGGAGCTGACATTTGTGAGGTCTGCACGTCGAGAAGAACAGCCGAGTTCAGTCGTGCAACGTATGCTGGACGCGCTGGATCTAGATGAGGAGTGGGCGGCCGCAGAGCGGACGTGGACGGATGCTCTCCATATCATGCGTCAAGCCATTGAGGATGCGGGGATACTGGTCATTGTTAACGGTATCGTCGGGAACAACACACACCGCAAGCTCGATCCGACCGAATTCCGTGGTTTTGTTCTAGTTGATGAGTACGCTCCATTGGTATTCGTCAATGGTGCTGACGGCAAAGCGGCACAGATGTTTACCCTGGCGCATGAGCTGGCACATGTGTTCTTTGGAAGCAGTGCAGTGTTCGATTTGCGTGAAATGCAGCCGGCAGATGATCCGACGGAACAAGCGTGCAATCGGGCGGCCGCGGAATTTCTCGTTCCGAAACGCGAGTTGCGCCGGATATGGCCTTCTGTCAGGAACGATTCGGAGCCATTTCAGACAATTGCTCGTCGGTTCAAAGTCAGTGCACTTGTGGCGGCCCGCAGGGCGCTGGACACGAACCTTATCAATAGAGAAGCCTTCCTGAACTTCTATCGCGCTTACCAGAGTGACGAACGCCGCGTGGCTGAGAGTCGGCCGGAAGGGGTGATTTTTACGCCACTCAGAATCTGCGCGTATGCCAGCGATTCGCTTCCATTGTGATTCGGGCAGTTAAGGAAGGCAAGCTGCTTTACTCCGAAGCCTATCGTCTGACGGGATTGTATGGAAGAACGTTCGACCGCTACGCAGCCTCTCTTGGATATGGGGGAACGTAGCGATGGATGGCACTACGTATGTTCTCGATGCCAACGTATTTATTGAAGCGGAGCGCCGTTACTATGCATTCGACCTGGCTCCTGTATTCTGGGAAAGCCTTGTCCATCATGCAGCGAACGGGAGGATTCAAAGCATTGATCGCATTAAGGAGGAGTTGGAGCGAGGAAATGACGAACTTGCGACATGGGCAAGAGAACATTTCAGTGATGCGTTTGCTTCAACCGATGAAGAAGATATCATTGAATCATACACGGAAGTGATGGGCTGGGTGCAAGTCAAAGACCAGTTCTCAAATGCGGCCAAGGCTGCTTTCGCCGCAGGTGCAGACGGCTGGCTGGTGGCTTACGCCCGGTCCAAAGGGTGTATAGTCGTGACCCATGAAGTTCTCGATCCTGGCATAAGAAGAAAGGTTCCGATCCCGAATGTTTGCGAGGCATTTGGTGTGAGTTATGTTGACACGTTCGCAATGCTGCGAGAACTGGGGGTGCGTTTTGCATAGTCGCTCCCTATTCCTGCACCGCGAGACGACGCAAATTGATGCGCCGATTAAGAAGACTAGGAAATTCAAGAAGCTGTTGCTGAGCAGTGCAAGCCGCTCATTAGCTCTGCTGTCACCGGGCAGGTCGGTGTGCGCAAGGAGAAGATTATGGATTTGAGAGGTATTGTCTTAGCGGGCGGCACAGGCTCGCGGCTTAGGCCGTTGACCAAGGTTACAAATAAGCATCTGCTTGGCGTGGGGCAAAAGCCAATGATATATTACCCCATTGAAAAATTAACTTCTATCGGCGTTGAGGAAA
>JBAQFY010000393.1:0-24468 GCA_049287505.1 Sedimentisphaerales bacterium
GGACGCACAAGTACTCTCCGCCTCCGTGCAGATACTTCAATTTGGCGAATCCGTTCTCTGGTTCGACCAAATTCTTTTGCTATTTCTTCGAGCGTCATACGAGTGCCAGCAAGACCAGTCCTTAGAGTAAGGATATAGGCTTCCGTTGGATTAAGCTGTGATAAAACGGACTCGATGCACTCCATCATAGACTCTTCGGTTGTCGTGCTCTTTTGGTCGATAAGAGACAGTATGAGTTTAAATATGGCTCTGCTGGGATATGACTCCACAATAGAAGTAAAGTGCGCTCTATTCAAAAAAGAAGCAAGGTGCGCTATAGGTAAGAAGAATTGACTTTGTTTGTGGGCCTTGCCTATTAGGCCCCAATTACGACCGAAGTTTATGATTACCGGTGTGAATTTAGACGCCTCTTTGCTTGTTAGCCCTAAAGAACTCGACAGATTCAAGAATTGCTTTTTACTAACGTGCGACCTGTTCGCTTTGGCAAGCTTTACAGACAAGTAGATGAGCCAATTAATTAGGGTATTATTCGATATGAAATGCGCATTTGACCCAGAATCGAGTCCAAGTGTGAAGAAGCGCGGGTCTCTCTGCAGAATATCTCGAATAAACTTAGATTCGACATTCAAATCCACATATTCTGCAATATCGCTGACGGAGAAGACCTTCGAATAATGTGCGAAGAAATTTAGTTCGTTTAAAATTATTTCGCTTTTATTCATTTCTTATCAGAATCATCAACATTCTCCGTAAGTCTTATTGCTGCCTTGCGTGTTCCTTTTTCGAACTGCCCCCAATTTGAAGACTCCGGTATAGTTTCCTTTGTTGGAATGTAGCGGCGGAGAATCACAACTTTTTCAAGCCATTTTCTTTTAACGTCAAGATCTCTGACAAGATGCTCGTACAGACCGTCGATCTGAAAGGACAATTTTGCTAATTGTTGGGTCAGTCCAAAGATTGTGTCTCCTATCTTCCAGACTTTACGAGCCGGTGTCAAACAACCACTTTTACGAATACTACGTATCTCAGAGATAGTACAACGCATGCGCAGTATGTACTTATCATATAAACTGGAAGCTTTCTTAAGTTGAGGTTCGAGGTCCAATGTAGTCTGCGCAAAGTCCTCGATTGACATGAAAGCTTGAAAGCCATCGCCTTGTGGTTCAAATGAAACAAAAGCCAGTTTTTCTTTGGACATCACTTTTTTCCCCAAGCTGCCATCATTCTATCAATAAAGTTTAGGTCTGGATTCTTCTCATCCTCTCCAAGAAATCTTTGAATTGCTACGGCTATCCCATAGAAATTGTGTAGCCTTCTTACACTGCTTCTCCCTTGTATTTTTTTGTAGCAAGGATGTCCACTATTGAGCACTACTGAGTTGCCTTCGACCCACGCCAATTCCACTCGTCTGGGAGCTTCAGCAAAAGTAATTCTCGGTCCTCGTTTTCCTCTGCGACTAATTGGTTTAGCTTTAATAGTTCCGTCTTTTTGTTCCTCTACAAGGGCCAAACCCTCCTCATCTCCAGCATTGACAGGACCAGGCCCAACGCCTTTGACCCCACTTTCTAAAGGGAACGTGACTTCCATTCCTTCGTGCTGAGACGCTTTGATTGGCCCCTTGCTGCTTTCAGTCAATGTACTCTTAGGGATTCTAAAACCGAAGAACTCGTTTAGCTCTGGGATATCGTCCAATATCTTCTTTAGTTCTTGTTCCAGTTTTGCAGCCTCGTCAGCACGACTTGTTCTTACTTGTTGAACGCCCAGCTCTATAAGCCAGCCCCTGAATTCTTCCCTGATCGGATCGCATAGACTTTCCAATTGTCTATGCTTGCCCCTACGTATGAAATCGGTTTTAGAGGTAGTAAGGTATTTTACAAAATCCGGAATTTCGACTAAACCAAAAATCCGGGGACCTATTTCTACTGGAAACTGGCTGAATAGTTCTGGTTTTATAACTTTTCCTCGCGTGCATAAGAGTAGACCTGAGATATCCTGGCCAAGTGGGTACTCCGAAGGTGCAACTCCCAAAATGCCGTAGCCAATTCTCTTACCCCCCCTCTTTGGAAAGAAAACCCTTGTTTTTTCGAGTTGAAAAGTTTTAATTATATTCTGGGGTCTCAGTTGCTCGCCATTGATCACGAATCTAAGTGTCTTTGAATAGACATTCATTCTTTCGTAAAGTTCAAGGAACTGTACGTCGAGCAAGGGTAAGTAGCTTCGTTGGATTAGTCCAATTATATCGGACCTCGAAGAATACGAGACCTTTGTATCCTCCCGAAATTTAACTTCGACTCTCGTTCCGCTGGTTCTTAGGTGAGTCGGCTTAATATCCTCCCAGACAAGTTTCTTTTTGGATTTAAAATACCAATTAGACCCTCGGGAGAATTGCCTACATCGTGTTTCTGTAATAACTCTATCAGCAATATTAAAACTAATCTTGGCACCAACACCAGCAAAACCTATCCCTTCTCCACGTGTCTTTAGGCCGGACGCAAAGTCGTGGTATTGGTCGAAATCGGACTCGGTCATTCCTCTTCCGTTATCCTTAACGACCAGTGTTCGCTGGTTCGGTTCGAAGCGAATCTCAATTCGGGTTGCTCCTGCATCGAGTGAATTGGCTATGAGTTCGATGAGTACCACTTCGACTACATCTTGTGGATACATATCCGCTAAATCACGAATCAGGTTACGAAAGTTGACATTGCTTTCGTGTATGCCCACTTCTTTCTCCTATCAGGGTCTCATCACACTCGCTCTTCTTCAATTCGTATATAATTAACATTACTTATGTTAAAACCTACTTACCTGAAAATCAAGTGAAATCAATGGCATGTATTTTCATTTAAGCTAAAATTCCGTAGAATTACGTCTATGGAAAAGGCCGACATCACGAAAAGTCAAACTCAGCGATGATGGTGGTGTGGTCGCTCGGGCGTTCTGCAAGTCGGGGCTGTTTATCTATATAGCAAGCAGTGCATTTTTCCGCCAGAGTCTTTGTAGCCATAATATGGTCTAAACGCCAGCCAAGATTGCGTTTGAAGGAATTTCTTAATCTGTAATCCCAAAACGTATATTGCCCGGCTTCTTTGCAGTGCAACCTGAATACATCCACAAATCCCCATTGGACAACATTTTCAAGCGCTTTGTGAACTTCCGGGTGAAAACAGACGTGTCCTAACAGGTTTACCGGGTCGTACACATCTATCGGCTGTGGTGCTACGTTGAGGTCTCCCACCCAGATGATAGGGTCGGCAGGCTCAAAATTCTTTTCGAAAAACGACAGCAGACGACCGAACCAATCCAGCTTGTAGTCGAATTTTTGAGAGTCCGGCAGATAGCCTTGCGGGATGTATGTATTGACGATATTAACGCTGTTAATTTGCGCTTTAATCAAACGAGCCTGGTCTTTCGGCTCATCATCGAAACCATATTTTACATTTGCGATTTCACTCCTGCTGAAAATTGCCACGCCGTTATAACTTTTCTGACCCTTGAATATACTTATGTACTCGGTCTTGTTAAACGCCTCGATTGGGAAATCGTTATCCTGAACCTTGGTTTCCTGAGTGCATAAAACATCCGGCTGATTCTCAGCCAGCCACGCAAGCACCAAAGGCAGGCGGGCACGTATGGAATTGACGTTAAAGCTGGCGACTTTCATTTAGGCTGCCGAATTTTTATTCTATAATATCGTTTGGTTTTACCGATAATAAGTATAATATTATCATAGTATTTAGGTTTTTTACAATTATCTTCGACCATAGTGCGAAACGAGCGTTATCGCGGATAAAGGAGAACCTGATAACATGGTCAGAAGAGTGCTTCTGGTATTTGCCTTAATTGTCATGGCCTTTTGCCTGATAAGCTGCCAGACTGTCCAGGGTTTAGGTGGTGATATTCAGTGGATTGGCGAGAAAGGCGCTGAGGTCTTGGAACGATAAAATAATTTGATTGTTCTACCCCTCGATTTTTATGATGCCTGGGTTGAATGCAGGCTGCGATATCAGGCCAGTTCTTCTACCTGACTTTTCCTGGATTCGGTCTTAGTGGATATGCTTTTTATTGGTGTTGTTTCTTCCGTTATCTGCTCTGTAAGGTCATCCAGACCTAAGGATACCTCTTTTTTTTGGCCCCGTATTTTATCAATTATGGCGTAACTTTCGACTATGGCCATAAGGCTTAACAGAAAGCTGAGCGTGCTTTCCGCGCCCTGATTGGCATTAGGGCCGTCTTGTGTAAGGCCATCTGAACATCCTTTTGTCCTAAAGTCATATAGCGGAATGCGTAAGTCATTTAGACCGAGGAACCAATCAAACGCTTTTCTTTGAAGTGTTAAGAATCTCTCGTCTTGCGTAGCGTCATACGCGGCCCTTAGCATCATAATCGTGCTCGAAGCTTCTATCGGCTGCTGGTCGAACGTAGCTCTTGTCTTGCCGTGTTCGTACCATCCATTACAGCCGATGAAGCTGAAACATTCGTCTTTGAATGTGGTTGCCAGAAGGAATTCGCAGGTTTTTTTTGCCATTTTGAGATATTTCTTGTTATCTGCTGTTAAGCCGGCAACGAACAGCGCATAGGGCAAAACCGCATTTGCGTACGTAATTGTGTCCTCAAACCACTGCCAATCAGAATAGCTGTTTTCTTCGAATTGAGTTATAAGTCCGTCTGCGGTTAGTTCAAGCTGACGTTTTATGTCACTGGCTCCGGGGAACTGTTCAAGATAATCACACATTCCAAGTATCGAGTATGCCATACCTCTTGGCAGCTGCTTGTTGATGTGTTCTGCGGATTTATCAAAGCAGTCTTTGGCAATTGAAATATACGCCGGCGTTGGTGGTTTTGCTATAACCGTCCCTAATGCCCATAGTACCCTGCCGAACGCATCATTTTTGGGTTCGTTCTTCATCCACGTTCTGTCAAAATTCATAAAGTTTCTGACAAAACCGTTTTCGTCCTGTGAATGTATGATAAAAGACAGATATGTATCGAGAAGCTGCTGTGCCTGCGGTTCGGAGTATTGGGTGTGATACTTTATCATTGCTATCACTGCTCTTGCATTATCATCTGTGCAGTAACCGTGGTTGCGGTCCGGTATTGTAAATTTTGCGTGTTGGTACAGGCCGGTGTCGTCGGTGAGTTTCTTTAAATGGTCTAATGAAGGCTCTGGCACCTCGATATTTGATATTGTTTCGGCTGCGGATAATTTCGTTTTGGCGGTGATGTGTAAAGGTAATCGTATTGCGCTGAATAATTTCCAGTAGGCCTGTCCGATTTTGGGCCAGGTTCTGGACCTGCCGTACTCGTAGGCCTGTCTTCGCAGCAAATAAAACTGAGAATCTTCCTGAAGTATTTCCACAATTGTTTCAGCTATTTGTCTCGAGTCCCCGAATCGTACCAGCTTTCCTCGACCGTCTGCTAACAGTTCCATAGCCGCCCAGTAGGGGGTAGAGACAACTGCCTTGCCTGCGCCCACTGCAAATGATAACGTGCCGCTGGTCAGTTGTTTTTCGTTTATATATGGCGTTACGTAGATATCGGCTGCACACAAAAAGTTATGAAGCTCCTGGTCACTTACAAACCTGTTGTGGAAGATTACGTGTTCCTGCAGGCTGAGGTCTTTTACCATTTGCTGCAGGCTGAATCTATATGACTCGCCCTCCTGTTTTAATATGTTCGGGTGTGTCATACCCAGGACTATGTACATAATGGAAGGCTCGGCCTCGACAATAGCCGGCATCGCCTTGAGCATTATCTCGATGCCTTTGTTCCTGTTAAGCAGTCCGAAGGTTAAAATAGTTTTTCGCTCTTCCAGGCTGAATTTATGCTTGTAGTAGTTGCTGTCAACGAACGGCAAATCCGGTATGCCGTGTGCGATTAATTTTATTTTTTTTGTGGGTATATTGTAAGTATCGCGAAGCATACTAACACCGCGTTCGTTCATAGTGATTACTCTATAAGAGGCGTTGCAGATATCCACCAACGATTTGTGGCAAGCCGGGTCTGGTTCATCAATGATTGTATGAAGGATAGTTATGATGGGGACCTTTAGTCTGTCGAGCAGCAGGCTCAGATATGCCCCGGCGTCACCGCCGAAAAGGCCGAATTCGTGCTGAACGCAGACCACATCAACGTGGCTGAAATTGATATAATCGGCGGCACAAATATAGTCGCTTTTCACATTCTGGCGGATTTCGAACTTGACAGGGTCGTTATATTTCTGGTCTTCCGACCTCATTGCAACTACGAGCGGCTCGAATTCCCCCATGGCTGCTGAAGCAGTGCTTTTTATGAGGTCCGATGTGAAAGTCGCAATTCCGCATTTTCTTGGGGGGAATGAAGAGATAAACACCACTTTTTTTGGTGGACCGTTTGTCATTCTAAGTACCCCATTTTTAAATAGCAACAAAATGATTTACATACATTTTAGGAGTAATTCGTTAAACTGTCAAGCGAATTGGTTGTTGAACCGCATAAAAAAATGTTTTTTCCGGACGGATGAATTGATTATGGGTTGTCGGGACCTTAGAATGAAAATTTGGCGAATTTCTAAAATTTTTACCCAATTTTTATTTTCTTTTGCACTGAAAATGAATATAATCGTATATTATTCTACTATTTTACTGGGAATAATAGGAAATCGCTTATGAAGCTCTCGACTCGAACCAGATATGGTATAAGGGCCATATTAGAATTAGCGCAGAGCGGCAAGAAAGGCCCTTTGCAGTTGAAAATCATTGCTCAGAGGCAGGATATATCCGTCAAATATCTCGAACAATTGATGGTTGTTCTCAAAGCAGCGGGTTTTGTCAGAAGTATCAGGGGTTCCAAAGGCGGTTATGTGCTTGCCAAAGCTCCAGAGCAGATTGAACTTAGTGAAGTTTTACATTGCCTGGAGGGTACCGTAACTACTGTCGAATGTGTTGAAAACAAAGATTACTGTACACGGGCTCCTGATTGTGCAGCCAGAGACCTCTGGGTGAAGGTGCAGAAGGCGATTGAAGATGTCCTGAAATCTATGACGCTCCAGGATTTGGTCGCCATGGGAGAAGAAAAAAAGGCGTTAAATTATCAAATATAGTAGTAGTAGTCTGTCACACATGCTTTGAGCAGTTGTCATTCCGCACTTGATGCGGAATCCATTGTTTCAATTCTGGATTCCTGCTTCCGCAGGAATGACAACCCATCAATTGAACTGTGACAAAGTAGTAGTTTGAAAGGGAAAAGTTATGAGCGCCATATTTGAAGATATTACCGCTGCGGTTGGCTTTACGCCGTTGGTGCAAATCAACAGGCTTGGCTCGGGCAAGGCAGCCATTTTAGCCAAGCTTGAATCATATAATCCCTGTGGGAGTATAAAGGACCGAATTGCAAAGTCAATGATAGAAGCAGCCCAAAAGCAGGGGCTGATAAAACCGGATACTGTTATAATCGAGCCGACCAGCGGCAATACCGGAATAGGACTTGCCTTTATTTGTGCTGCTAAAGGGTATCGATTGATATTGACTATGCCGGAGTCGATGAGCATAGAGAGAAGGAAATTACTGAAGTTATTTGGTGCGGAAATTGTGCTTACGCCGGCTGAGCTGGGTATGCCCGGCGCCATAGAGAAAGCTGAACAGCTCCTGGCCCAGAACGCTCAATCCTTTATGCTGCAGCAATTTAAGAACCCTGCGAATCCACAGATTCACTGGGAAACGACTGCAAAAGAGATTTTGTCGGATACGGATGGTAAGGTTGATATTTTTGTTAGCGGCGTTGGGACCGGCGGAACGTTGACAGGATGCGGCGAGGTGCTAAAACAGCACAATAAGGACCTAAAGGTCGTGGCCGTGGAGCCGAAAGATTCGCCGGTTCTGTCCGGAGGCAAACCAGGCCCCCATAAGATACAGGGTATCGGGGCAGGATTTGTGCCGGAAGTCTTGAATGTTGAGATAATTGATGAGATTATACAGGTCTCCAGCGGCGACGCTATGGAAACTGCCCGGCAATTAGCAGTTAAGGAGGGAATATTAGCTGGTATAAGTTCAGGCGCTGCGATGTGGGCGGCGAGTCAGCTTTCGCAGCGGCCGGAAAATGAGGGCAAAACCTTGGTGGTGATTTTTCCCGACACCGGTGAAAGATATATCTCCACCGAAATGTTCGGATAACGGAAGAAAACTCTTGTTCCTTCGAGGAGATACGAAAATGCGAAAAAGAAAATTGACCGACAAAAAAATCCAGAATCTGGTTGACGAAATTGCTCAGACGTATCGGGGTGATTCAGGTATAAATTTTATCGACACTTCTAATCTGCCCGTCAGAGGCGAGATTCTTCAGATTCTTGATTTGCTCTTTGAAGTGCTTTTCCCGGGCCATACCGGCAAAAGGACGGTTACAAAATCAAATATCAATTACATTGTCGGTGATATTCTCTGTCAGGTCTATATCGAGCTTTCCGAACAGATAGAAAGAGCTTATCTATATCAGTGCAAGATAAAGAAATGTGACGGCTGTGACTGCCGAACAATGGCGGAGAATGTTACCCAGCATTTGTTGACTCAGCTTCCGAAGATAAGACAGATGCTAAAGGGCGATGTCATTGCAGCTTTTGACGGAGACCCCGCTGCGAAATCTTACGAGGAAATTGTGATAAGCTATCCTTGTATCACGGCAATTGCAAGCTATCGCATTGCTCACGAGCTGTATGTCAAACAGGTGCCGTTAGTTCCGAGGATAATGAGCGAGTGTGCACATTCCAAGACCGGTATAGATATACATCCGGGGGCAAGAATAGGCAGAAATTTCTTTATCGACCACGGCACCGGTGTCGTGATAGGTGAAACTACTATCATAGGCGACAACGTCAAAATCTATCAGGGCACTACTCTCGGAGCTATGAGTTTTCCAAAAGACGAGAGAGGACGAGTAATAAAAGGCGGCAAAAGGCATCCGACCATAGAGGATAATGTAACAATTTACGCCGAGGCGACGATATTGGGCGATGTAGTTATCAGGAAAAATTCGGTGATTGGGGGCAACGTCTGGATAAAGGAATCGGTGCCGGCCGACGTTACTGTTACGGTAGCCAATACAGATTTGGTTTATACAAAACATAAGAAACAGCAAGTGTGAAACGATATACGGGATATAAGATGGATGAGCGGTTACTTGGAAAAATAAAAAAGTTAAAGGATGACCGTAAAGCTGTAATACTTGCGCACAACTACCAGCCCGGCGAGATACAGGACCTGGCTGATTTTACCGGCGATTCTTTGGGTTTGAGCATAAAGGCAGCCGAGACCGATGCTGAGGTAATCGTTTTTTGCGGTGTGCAATTTATGGCTGAAACCGCTGCTATTCTGTCGCCCCAGAAGACCGTGCTTTTGCCGGACAAATCTGCCGGCTGCCCAATGGCGGATATGATAACCGCCGAGCAATTACGCCGGCTCAAGCAGGAACATCCCGAGGCGCTGGTAGTCTGCTATGTGAATAGTTCAGCACAGGTCAAGGCGGAGAGTGATTACTGCTGCACAAGCGCTAACGCGGTTGAGATAGTGAGCTCTTTGCCGAAAGACAGGCCTATTATTTTTGTGCCGGACCAGCATCTTGGTCGCTTTGTCGCCGAGAGAACAGGCCGGGACCTCGTGCTCTGGCCTGGTTATTGCCACGTGCACGTGGTGATAACTGAGGATGATATTAAGACCGCCAGGGCGAAATACCCGGATGCGATTGTAATGGCGCATCCTGAATGCACCGAGCCGGTCAAAGAGCTTTCAGACGAGCTGCTCAGCACCGGCCAAATGCTCAAGTTTGCCGCCAAAAGTACAGCAAAGCAGTTCATAATAGCCACCGAGATAGGAATAATTCACGCCCTTAAGAAACAGAATCCTGAAGCTGAATTTGTCCCGGCCAGTGACAGGGCAGTTTGTCCCAATATGAAAAAGATTACCTTGGACAAGCTCATCGGTTCGCTGGAGGATATGCAATATAAAATTGCAGTGCCGGACCAGATAAGAATAAAAGCAAAGAAAGCCATTGACAAAATGGTGGAGATTCTGCCGGTGAGGTAGGTATGACGGCGTTTAGAGAAAATTCTGTTGGTCTTGTGCAGACAAAGGTGATACGTGTCGTTGAAGCCCAGCAGCCCTTAGAGCTGGAGTGCGGCAAGACGTTGGCTCCTATTGATGTGGCCTACGAAACATACGGCGAGCTTAACGAGGCGGGGGACAACGCTGTTTTGATTTGCCATGCACTCAGCGGAGATGCTCACGTTTCCGGCCTGAATCATCCTGACGATAAAAAACCAGGCTGGTGGGACCCAATGGTAGGTCCGGGTAAAGGTATTGATACAAATAAGTATTTTGTTATTTGTTCGAATTTTTTGGGTGGCTGCAGAGGGACGACCGGACCTTCTTCGATTAATCCTGCGACACAAAAGCCATACGGCCTGGATTTTCCAATCATAACTATCGCTGATATGGTCAAAGTACAGAAGCTGCTGCTTGAGAAGCTTGGAATAAAACAGCTTCTGGCGGTGGTTGGTGGTTCGATTGGTGGGATGCAGGTCTTGCAGTGGGCGATTGAGTATCCTGATTTTGTCAGGGCGGCGCTGCCCATTGCGACGACGACCCATCTTGGGGCCCAATCGATAGCATTTGATGCGGTGGGCCGAAACGCAATACTGGCGGACCCAAATTTTGCGGGCGGGCAATACATGGACGAAAAAGGCCCGGATAGAGGTCTGGCAATTGCCCGAATGATTGGCCACATTACGTATCTGTCAGAGCAGGGTATGCGCGAAAAGTTTGGCCGGCAGTTGCGAAATGCCGACAGCTACAGTTACGATTTCAACTCTGAGTTTGCCGTTGAGACATACCTGGACCATCAGGGGCAGAGCTTCGTGGAGAGATTCGACTCCAACAGTTATCTTTATATAACAAAGGCAGCGGATTATTTCGACCTGGAAAAAGATTACGGCTCTCTAAAGAAGGCCTTTGCAAATACCAAATGCAGATTCCTGGTAATTAGCTTTGCAAGCGACTGGCTCTTTACCCCCGCTCAATCCAGGGCAATAGTTGACGCGCTCGTTGCTAACGACAAAGATGTTAGTTATTGCGATATTACATCACCATACGGTCACGATGCATTCCTGTTAGAGCCGGAAATACTTGGCTCTTTTATCTCCGGCTTTTTGGACGTTACGCATCGTCCCGGAGTGAGGAAAGAGCAAAAGACTGCAAAAACACCCGACAGCTCAAAGGTATGCGTTCTTGAACAGGCCGGGCGGGCTCGCGTTGATTATGAGCTGATAGAATCGCTGATAGAGCCAAATAGTACGGTTCTGGATATCGGCTGCGGAGACGGAGAGCTATTGGCAAATCTTATAGCTGATAAGAAGATAACAGGTAAAGGTATCGAGCTTGAGCAAGACCTCGTCTTAACTTGTGTAAATCGGGGGCTGTCCGTCATCCAGCATGATATCGAACAGGGATTGGGCGAATACGCGGATAAAAATTATGATTACGTAATACTGTCACAAACCGTCCAGACAGTGAGAAATCCGGAGAAGGTAATTGCTGAATTGCTGCGGGTGGCTCAGAAGGTGATTGTGAGCTTTCCCAACTTTGCCCATTGGCGGTGCAGAGCACAGTTGTTTTTTAGAGGCCATGCTCCGGTAACCGACCAATTGCCCTTTGAGTGGCACAACTCGCCGAACATACACTGTTTGTCGCTAAAGGATTTCGACAGACTGTGCAGGAAGCTCGGGATTAGATACGAAAGAAGGATTCCATTGACTAAGACACGCCTAAGCCCGGTAAGATTCGCACCAAATCTGTTTGCCGAGCAGGTAATTTATGTAACGAGCAAGGAATGAACAATGGATGAAAATGCTAAATACCGTTTGGAGACATTGGCTTTGCACGCAGGTCACGAGGTTGATTCAAATACATTGAGCAGGGCCGTGCCTATTTATCAAACTACAAGCTATCTTTTCAGGGACACCGAGCACGCCGGAAATCTGTTTGCGCTTAAAGAGTTCGGCAATATCTATACGCGCCTGATGAATCCCACGACCGATGTGTTAGAGAAACGGTTGGCTGCAATGGAAGGCGGGGTTGGCGGGCTTTGTTTTAGCTCCGGGATGGCGGCTATAACGGCTGGCGTTTTGAATATATGCAAAACAGGCCAACATATTGTATCTTCAAGCTCACTCTATGGCGGCACAATTACATTGTTTAGCCAGACCTTCCAAAAACTGGGGATTGAAGTTACCTTTGTTGACCCGAAAGAGCCGGAGAATTTTGACAAGGCCGTCAAAGATAACACTCGGTTGATTTATATAGAAAGCATCGGCAATCCCAAAAACGACATCCTCCAGTACGAGAAAATTGCCGAGGTCGCTCACAAAAACGGTATGCCCGTGATTTGTGACAGCACCGTCACCACACCTATACTGTTCAGGCCGATTGACTACGGTATCGACATCGTCGTCCATAGCTGCACCAAGTTCATCGGCGGGCACGGTACGTGCATTGGCGGAGCTATCGTTGATTCCGGCAAATTCGACTGGACAAACGGCAGATATCCTGAGCTGACCGAGCCGGACCCAAGTTATCACGGTGTCAAATACGTCGAGTTATTTGGTGAATTGGCATATATTATCAAGGCAAGAGTTCAATTCCTGCGGGATATGGGTAGCTGTATGTCGCCGTTCAATGCGTTTCTCTTTCTGCAGGGGCTGGAGACCCTGCATTTGCGAATGCCCAGACATTCTGAGAATGCGCTCAAACTGGCGCAGTGGCTCGAAAAGCAAAATATGGTTACCTGGGTAAATTATCCGGGATTGCAATCGCATCCGGATTATGAATTGGCAAAAAAATATCTGCCCTATGGTCAGGGCGCGATACTTGGTTTCGGAATCAAGGGTGGAAAAAATGCTGGAATTAAGTTTATTAATAATGTCAAATTGGCCAGCCACCTTGCCAATATTGGTGACAGCAAAACTTTGGTGATACACCCGGCCAGTACAACACATCAGCAGCTTAGCCAGGCCGAGCAGCTTGCAGCCGGCGTAACGGATGATTATATTAGGGTCTCGGTAGGCACAGAGCATATTGATGATATAATAGCTGATTTCGACCAGGCACTAAAAGCCAGTCAGAAGTAAGAATAGTAGATGTCGGATATGAAATTCGAAATCCGAAGCACGGAGTACGAAACAAATTCGAAATTCTAATGTTCAAAGTTTCAAAACTTATTGTTTTGGTCACGCCTGTCAGGAGCGTGCGTATCCGCATTTGAATTTAGGTCATTTGATATTGATTTGAGTTTCGATATTCGGATTTCGGATTTGAACGGAGTAATAGAATATGTGGGAATATACGGACAAAGTCAAAGACCATTTTTTTAATCCACGCAACATCGGCGAAATAGAGGACCCCGACGGCGTCGGCGAGGTCGGCTCCTTGGCCTGTGGCGATGCCCTGAAGCTGACGTTCAAACTCGATGCCAATGGCAGAATCGCCGACGCAAAGTTCAAGACCTTCGGCTGTGCAAGCGCAATCGCAACATCTTCGGTATTGACCGAAATGATAAAAGGCCTGACTCTGGATGAGGCCGCTACAGTAACCAATAAAGATATTGCAGACTATCTGGGCGGCCTGCCGGAACAAAAAATGCACTGCTCGGTTATGGGCAGAGAAGCCCTTGAGGCGGCAATCGAAAATTACCAAAGCGGCGGCAGGAAAAAACATGAGCTTGAAGGTAATGTTATCTGCACCTGTTTCGGCGTAACCGACAAGGAAATCGAAAGGGTAATACGCGAGAACAATCTGACAACGGTTGAAGAGGTTACGAATTACTGCAAAGCAGGCGGCGGCTGTGGGGGGTGCCAGGGCGAAATCGAAAAAATCATAGAAAAGATACAGGGTGATAAAATAACGGAAGCGCCGGTATCGGCACCTCGCCGAGCAGGCAAACTTACCAATATACAGAAGATACAGCTAATCCAGCAGACAATAAATGAGCAAATCAGGCCGGCCCTGCGGACTCACGGGGGCAATATCGAGCTAATAGATGTTGAAGGAAATAAAGTTGTCGTCGCATTCAGGGGAATGTGTGCCCAGTGCAGACTGGCCGAGCTTACGATGAAGGATGTTGTCGAAGCCAAACTAAGGGAATTCGTCTCCGAACAGCTTTTTGTCGAAGAAGACAAAGAGTCTGCACAGCAGCCCCACAATCATAGGGAATAAATAATGAAGACCGTATATTTTGACAACAACGCCACGACAAAAGTAGCTGAACAGGTGTTCGAAGAGATGAAGCCGTTGTTTTGTGAGCTTTACGGCAATCCTTCGAGTATGCACACATTTGGCGGACAGATGGGCCGTAGAATCCGTCAGGCACGTGAGCAGGTGGCCGGCCTGCTTGGTTGTGAGCCGAGCGAGATTATATTTACCAGCGGCGGCACCGAAAGTGACAACGCTGCTATCAAAGGAACATTGGCTGCGTTGCCGCACAGACGCAAAATTATAACTACCAGAATTGAGCATCCGGCTGTGCTGACGGTTTGCCGCGAGCTTGAAAATCGCGGCTACACCGTTATAGAGCTGCCGGTGGACAAACAAGGTCGGCTTGACCTTGCGGGGCTGGAAGAGCAGGTCGATGATGATACCGCTTTGGTTACGATAATGTATGCAAACAATGAGACCGGCGTGGTATTTCCGATTGACAAAATCGCCGAATTAGTTACCGATAGGGGGGTGACATTTCACACCGATGCAGTGCAGGCGATTGGCAAGATACCGCTGAACCTCTCGAAAAGCAATATTGATTTGCTCAGTCTCTCCGGCCATAAGCTGCACGCCCCGAAGGGTGTAGGAGTTTTGTATGTCCACAAGGGGACACGGCTGTCGCCGTTTATGTTGGGCGGCCATCAGGAAGCCGGACGAAGAGCAGGCACAGAAAATGTCCCCGGTATCGTCGGCCTTGGTAAAGCGTGCGAATTGGCAGCAAAGAATATCGAGCAGGAGAATAACAAAGTCAAGTACCTGCGCGATAAACTTGAGAAAGCAATACTGGAAAAGTGTCCCGATTCTCGGCTCAACGGCGACAAGGAAAATCGCCTGCCGAATACGACCAATATCAGCTTTGAGTATATCGAGGGCGAAGCGATTTTGCTTATGCTCGATAAATACGGCATCTGTGCCAGCAGCGGCTCAGCCTGCACCTCCGGCTCACTGGAACCCAGCCACGTATTACGTGCAATGGGTGTCCCCTTCACCGCCGCCCACGGCTCGATAAGATTCAGCTTAAGCAGATATAACACCGAAGATGATGTAGATTACACCATCGATAAAATACCCGGCATCGTCAACCAGCTCCGCGAGCTCTCACCCTTTGTAGCAAAATAGTTCCAGACGGTATAATTTTGCATAATGCGATGCTGATAAGTCCGTTTCTGTTTGGCGGAGGTGTGCAACCCATTACGAATGACTGCCGGAGGTGGGACTCGAACCCACACCCTGTTGCCAGGACGGGATTTTGAGTCCCGCGCGTCTGCCAATTCCGCCACTCCGGCTCAGGCTGTCAGCCGCCGATTATTAACAATCAGCGACTTTTTGTCAACGCAAATTACGCGTTGCCCGCCACTTAAAAATCAATCAAATCTGCAGATGCCTGTCTGCAAAAATCCTGATTTCAAAAATTTTTCCTTTGCTGACAACCACTTACGAGAATTGGCTGCCCAAAAAACATCCCAAATTCCAATCAAATAGGCAGGTTCGGCCAATTGTGGGTGATATGTTCGGCCCTCGGAGCATTCATAAAAAGGCAACTCAATGCAGCTTGCTATCTTTCCTTCCAGTATCGCTGCACGATACCGTCTTTTAGCTTAAACACAACGGTATGCTCTATTTCCTTTTTATCGTCGATAACGATGGGAGGGGGAAACAGGACAAATTGGTTGTCCCTTTTCTCTATACATTTGTACCTGAGTATCTCGGTGCCTTCTTCGGTCATACTCTGTTCGGTCGGTTCTCCCAGTGCCGTCACAAGCCAGTCCTTTGTCGTCTTACCTCGCTCTATCTGCCTGAGCTGCGAATTATTAACGCCGCTGTAGTGCACATCACTTTTGGTGGCCACACAGCCGACAAACAGAACCAACGTTACGGCCAGCAAGGTAAAAAGAGCAATTTCACTAAGTTTATACTGTTTCATTTCTTGCATCTCCTAAATCAGTTGACATTTCCCATCTGACAATCTGCAGATACTCCCACGCCTTTCAATTGCATATAATATCAAACATCTCTTTCGATGTATTCATTTTATTCTATCATAAATAAGGCACGCGAAATCCTTATAGTAACAGAAAAAATTGAATTACCACAATCTGCAACTACACAGATTTTGCCGAGCAAATATTACCATTTTGTTACGAATTTGTCCTTTTTTTGTTATTTTTTGGTTTTTTTATTTCTTTTCAGCCGATTATTATATTTGATATACATAGATTTGCCTTGTTGGCGGATTTTGGATTCGAAAATTAAAAATGGGAGGATACGAAAATGTGCAATACATGTGGCTGTCGCACCGGCAAGAAAAAAACAGCAAAGAAGAAAACCAAGAAAAAGAAATAATTTATCCCAGCCTGCCCCCGCACGCTTGCCCTCGACCTGATCAGGGATTTTTAACGGGGTTCTAATATTATATATTATAAATCCGCCTGCGGCGGAATCGTTTCCAACGCGGCCTACACACCGCAATAAGGAATATATCGCTTTAAAAATATTTAGCCCCGCAATTCACTGCGGGGTAATTCCGAGCGCAGTCGAGGAATCTATTAAAAAAAATCCACTATCCATCGTCCATCTTCCGTCATTAGTCTTCCGTACTCTGTCCTTATCCCCCCAATTTATTGCCGTATTCTTTCTACTTCAAAAAAAACAGAAAAAAACTGTTGTTCTGATGACCAGAAAGGAGTAAAAGTCGATTGGGTCTGCAAAAATGGGTGGGTAGGTTGATTTTATTTGTAGTCTTATTTCAAATGACTCAGGAATTGTTTCAATTCCTCGATATCAGGAGATTCAAAATCCCAGTAGCCTTTTTGGGCACCTACTCCCACGGAATTGACTATTTCAGGTTGAGCCGCAAGAAATGTCTGGGCTTTAGCTTTTGGTATGTTTTTGGGCTTAATCTCCAACGCGGATGCACAAGAGACAAATTCATTCACACATTTCATTGAAGGATGGTTTTCAACAGTTTTCAAACACAAGTCCTCAAGCATCGTTCCTTTGATTGTTGTACCAGGCATTATAAATATGCCAATTTTAGGATTACCATTTGAAAACAGACCGTGTTTTTTGGGTGGAGTAAATCCTTCTTTCTTGAGAATATTTGTAACACTTTCGAACGCATTATCACCATTTCCGTCCCTAATTATGGCAAGATGAGTAACAAATGGAGAACCATTGGCGTTAAAGAAACCTGATACGTTTTTCAATGCTGGCAATTTATTTTTAAACTCATCCTTCCCTCCTACAAAGCGGATATCATAATCTTTGATGTTCATGCGTCTTAGCAGAGCATCAAAGAAGTTGTCGTCATCCGGCCCCTCAACTGCAATTATCTTTTTGTATATGATTGGACCGTGGCTGAAAATGGGCATTACCTAATCTCCCAGTTACTTTCGAGAGACTCAGCTAGGAGTTCCTTGGTATATTCGACTGCTCTAAACTTTTCGTCTTTCCTTTCGATTCGATATAGCTTTGCTTGCGATCCAAAAAGAGTAGTGTCCGCAGAGTTGTTGAAGGCTTTGACGCATTCGATTGAATGGGTAGTGGCGAAAACCTGCACATTCAGATCTTGCGCCCAATTTAAAACAGCTTCCCATATTTTTTGTTGAGCCGAGTGTTGAAGACCATTTTCGAGTTCGTCTATCAAAACGATACCGTTTTGATAAACGATCATGGCGAGGGCAATGGACAAGAATTTCGCAATTCCGCCACCCATAAGATTGGGGGGTATAAGCTTTAACAAGTCGCTGTCAGCTTCCAAGAGTCCAAACTCGTTGAGTCGAAGGTCTGAAATATTTGGTTCAATTTCCTTTAGCAAAGATATTACCTCGCCTAGTCGCTTTTTGCGCTGAACTTCGGCAAATCTATCTTTCCAGTCGTACATCGTAACAGAATTAATAAAAATACCTCGAATCGCACGTTCCATAGTGCCTTCAGTTATAAGGTCACCGTTTCTTAAGAAAACCGTTGATGTGATTTTGTTTGAAGGGTCTTCCGAACTCGTATATGTAAGTTCGAGCCCGTCTAACTTGCGCGTGGTCTCAGA
The DNA here is from genome assembly GCA_049287505.1 of Sedimentisphaerales bacterium. GTDB lineage: Bacteria > Planctomycetota > Phycisphaerae > Sedimentisphaerales > Anaerobacaceae > NIOZ-UU13. The sequence continues at coordinate 18,319 of JBAQFY010000393.1, forward strand.
GTCTCCAGGCGCAAAACTAGGGGAGGCAACGTCAGAGGGTACGGGTACGGGTTCAGCTTCAGTTTGTTTCGGGTGGTGCGGTCGTATCAATAAGAGTTGCTCCTCAATGGTGGCAAGGATTTGGCCCCCAATTTCTATTGGAATGGTCGGATCCATGTTGTGAAAGTAACTGTCCCACAATTTGTTGCTAACAAAGGGGAGGCCCCTAAAGGTATTTGCATTGACCGGTAGCTTGGGATTAGTTGCACCGATAAGGAAAAAAATCGCCTCAAGAAGTGTGGTCTTGCCGGAACTATTTCGTCCGACAAAAAGGTTAACCTGGCCAAGATTATTGATCTCCAGGTCGGTTATAGCCCTGAGATTTTTGATTTTTATGCTCTTAAACATAGTTTCACCTTGATTATGTCCAAAGGAAAATGCCTTTTTCGTTCCGAAAAGACTTCTATAATAAAGCTTAAGATAATACTACCATGGGGAGATGTCAATAATTGTAATCACTTAATTTCAGATAAATTCTTGGTTACAGTAGTACAAACTCTACATAGGCAACCATCCCTTAAACGTTGGGGCTAAATATTTTTGAGATTGCCACGTTTAAGCTCTGATGATATCTGTTATTTCCATCAGGCGGCTGGTATTATCACGTTCGGCGTTTAGCCTTTTGACAAGTCCCTTCTATTTCACTCAGAGCCTGCCCTGAACATAGTTGAAGGGACAAGTCAGAACAGCCATACAGGAGTTTTGAGTTTTATAAGCATTCAGGCGGTTTTGGTTAATTAAGCATAATTATTTTAGTATTTAAATTTGAGTATTTTTGATGTCACGTACGTAAAGCGCGTACAAATACTCAGGCCTTGCTTCTCGGTGAAACTATGTAAATTTTATCCTGTGTTCACATATGGCAATACGTAAAGCGCGTACGCGCTTTACGTATAAGCTTTTTTTCTGCGATTGATTGTCATCGAACATCGAACTGAAAATACGATTCATGAATCCCAAACTACGAATCACACTCTTATAATGTAGGTTATTTTCATTAGACGGCTGGTATTATCGCGTTCGTCGTTTATCCTTTTGATAAGTCCCTTCTATTTCACTCAGAGTCTGCCCTGAACATAGTTGAAGGGACAAGTCAGAACAACCGTACAGGAGTTTTGAGTTTTTAGTATTTAAGATAGAGTTATTTTTGATGTCACGCACGTAAAGCGCGTAGCTCTGCCACAGGTACGCGCTTTACGTATGAGTGTTTTTCTTGCTATTGATTGTTAAGGTGAAATAAAAGAATAGGCAGGATGGACGAACTACAAGTTATGAAATACGTTTCACGATTCACGCTTCTCACTTCACGCATCTACGATTTCGATAGTTTCGGGGTGGAGGCGTTTTAGGTCGGGGAGCTGGTTTCGGCCGAGCTTGGCATCAATCAGAACGGAACTGTCCTGGTATTGCTCATTTAAGATTCGGCCGTGTGCACGCAGGAAACTCTGGACCTTGCCGTTCGATTGGCTGCTGGCGACCCGAAGCAAAATTTCAGTGCCTCTGTACCTTGCGGCGACTACTTCGTTTAATTCCTCCAGGCCGTAGCCGGTTTTGGCTGATATACATAACGCATCGGGATAGAGCGTTTGGAGCATCTCAAAGTCGCTGATTTTTCTGACAATATCAACTTTGTTAAACACTTCAAAAATCGGTTTCTGGCCGCAGCCAATCTCTGCCAGAACGTTATTTACAGATTCGATTTGCTGCAGCGCATCAGGACTGGCCACATCGACGATGTGCAGCAGCAAATCGGCATTGATGGCCTCTTCGAGCGTTGCCTTGAACGAGGCGACTAATTGATGCGGCAAGTTTTTCACGAAACCAACCGTATCGCTTATGAGCACCTCGGCGCCTCTGGCGGGCGTCCATTTTCTTGTTCGCGTGTCCAGCGTTGCAAAGAGTCTGTCCTCAACTAAAACCCCCGCATCGGTAAGTGTGTTCAGGAGCGTGCTTTTGCCTGCATTGGTATAGCCGACGATGCAGATTTTGAACAGTCCTCTGCGTCCGTTAATCTCGCGAATCCTGCGCTCGTCGATATTTGCAAGCTCGCGTTTTAGGTCGGTGATTCGCTTGCTGACTAATCGCCGGTCGATTTCCAATTGCTGTTCGCCGGGGCCTCTGGTTCCTATACCGCCGACAGTACCTGCTGCGGTTGCTCCGCCTACCCCCGCTACGCTGTCTAAGTGTGACCACATCCGGGTCAACCTGGGATATGTATATTCCAGCTGGGCCAATTCGACCTGGAGCTTGGCCTGCTTGGTCTTGGCTCTGGTGGCGAATATGTCCAGAATCAGCTCGCTGCGGTCGAGGACCTTGATTTTGATAATCTCCTCAAGCTCCCGAATTTGGCCGGGCGAGAGGTTGTTATCAAATATCACAACGTCGGCTTTGAAATGCTTGACCCTGCCGGCAAGCTGCTCTGCTTTGCCCCTGCCTATGTAGGTTGAAGGATTTATTGTGCGGATTTTCTGCTGAAATTTGTCCACGACAACGGCACCGGCACTTTCAGCCAAGGCTGTAAGCTCAGCTATATCGTCCGGCCCATTTGGGGCGTGAATAGCGGCGGCGACCAGAATCGCCCGTTCTTTTCTGACTCTCAGAGTCTGACGCAATTTCTCCAACTACAATATACCTCCAAACCTGACCTGTGCCTGCGGAGGCAGGTAATTGTCCCTGTATTTTAACATATTTGCCAATATTTCTCAAGAAATCCGAAAAAATTGGTAAATTTACGGGTTTTTCGGCCTAATATCGTAATTTTATCGGGCAAAATCGATATTTTTATGCAAAAACCGTCGGCTAACATTTTTTGGCTTGATAAAGTGGAAAATGTGCGTTAAAGTTATGCAACGAACAATTTTTGACGAATTAAGTATAATGTTCCTTTGTTATTACTTGTAACATCAGAAATATAGTAAGGATTGTTTTTTTTATGCTGAAAGTTAAATCGCGGGCAGGTGAATCTGTACAGCAAATGATACGGCGTTTTAAGAAGCTGTGCGAAAAAGAGGGGCTAATCAGGGATATGAAGAGAATGGCGTATTACGAAAAACCCTCAGAAAAGAACCGCCGACGTATGCGCAAAGCCCAGCGAACTATAAATCAAGGCCCATAAAACATCCTTTCGCGAAAGACTTTTTAGTTGCATTCAATCCGAGCAGGCAAACAAAGCTTGCTCGGCTTTTGTTTGCGCGCAAGCCTGGGTTCAGCAGCGCAGGCAAAAAAGAAGTGTAAGAAAAAATGATAGAAAAAAACCGCAGACCAAAAGTGTTCTTCATTCTCGGTTCTCCTCAATAAACACGTTTTCAAACACAATTTTGGAATTCACTGCAAATCCCGTTGGCAGTGTTATCAGACGACCTGGGCATCAAATTTGCAGAGCTGGCAGAAATCCTTCATCCGGTCTTTGTAGTCGCCGTAGAAGAATATCTGATGAAAGCCGGGGAAACTCAGCACTTCCTGATTGCCGTCGAATTTGACTTTGACCGATACGACGCATCCGCCGCTTGGCGGGACTTCCATATTCTCAAGGACGGTACCGGCTGAAATCAACACCTTTGAAGGCGTATCGCTTTCGGAAGTGCCATCCCCTTTGCCCGGCAGCAGGTCAATACTCGTAACCCGCTGGCCCTTCCGCCAGAGAGTGCGCGGCACCGCGTCTCGGTTGCCGTGGTGATGCTTAAGGTCAAACGGTTCGGGTGGTTGGTCAAAACCCTTGAGCTTTGTGGCGCAGCAGCAGTGCGCACCGATAATTGAATTGTCGGAAGTGTCAGCCACAGGGTCCTGCTGAAATCCCGGACGGTCGAATAGATACTGCGTGATAATATGCGAGGCGACCGCACCGTAATCGGCCTCACAGGCTGCGGGTATGCCGTCATCATTCATCCGCGACCAGGCGATGCAGGGCAGACTCACTTTGATTTCGCCGAGGGCACCGAGACAATCCATCGTTATTGCATCGGCCTGCTCGTTTTCGAGAATCTTACCGGCTACATAATAGCTCTTTACGCCGTTAATGACATCCTGGCGTGTCGCCCCGGTGACCCTGCGGGCCCGGCGAATATAATCGTCAGCCATCGCTAGAATGTCTTTGTTATCAGCAGTCTGGTTGTACTGCTCGATAAATGTCGTCGCCGGTACAACTCGCATTGTAATGCCCGTATCCGCAAGGGTCGCTTCGGAGCGCTCCCGACCTTTTATCACAACGCATCGCGTTCGGCGCATCTTGGCCGCTGCACAGAGCATCTTCATCCCGTAAGCAGCCTGGCTAAAATCGTTCGTTGAATAAACCACACAGCCGGGCGTCTCAGCCAGTTCGATTGTGTTGGTGGTAAAGGACGTGCCCAGCGGCGAATAAATGATAGATGGAATGTTACTGTTAGCAACTTTCTGGGCTGTTGGCCAGGAGTGTTCCTGGCGGTCGAGCATGACCAGCATCAAGCCATCGACATTTTCTTTCTCGGCTTCGGCAATCCAGCTTTCAGCCTCGGTGAGACTGTAGATAGGTTCGCTGCGAAGAGAAAGCTTGGCTCCGAGCTTCTTAGCCGTACTTGTCATTTTCTCGCTATACATTTTTAGAGCTGCCCGGCCATCATAGACGGCCCCGGGCCAGCGCATCCCGTAGTCTTCTTTTCGCCGGACGAAGGCCGCCTTGATTGTTGGGACATATTTTGAGGCCGGCCCGCACGCGCGGATGGGATTCTGTGTTACCATAGGCTCTGGCGAAAATGTATTACAGCCCTGCAACAAAAAAGAGCCTGCCACTAATCCGGCTGAGCCGCGTATGAATTGCCGCCGACTAAGATTGTGATTACAGTTGCACTTTAAGGGACGTCTTCCAGAACTCATAGTTACCTCCTGTAAAAAAAAATTTTTCGACTGGTTTGCACTTGTGCTACGCAGCGAAAGATACCTCGCAGAGTAGTAGAGCACACCTTATACCAATTACAGTTAAAAATTGCCGAAAGAATTGAACATTATACTAATTGAAAGGACCTGGATTCCTGCTTCCGCAGGAATGACAAGGTCAGATATTCGGCAATCAATAAATAAAATTGGTATTACCTGTCTTATTTTGAAAATGTTCAGGATATGATATGGACTGTGAAATGGAATTTCAAGAATTTCCCCCAAATACTATTTGCAAAGCCGATTAGTAGATGTGCCTTTTTGGTGGGTTTTGCGGGCTGTAATTTTTTAACAGTCGCTGTTATTTTTCCTGCGATTTGGCTACAGGCCAGAAGACCCAATCGCCGTCATCCGCCCACATCCTGGGCTTCCCATCTTTGCCGAGGGCTAATTTGCCCCCATCGTCTGTGAGGTCCGTGCCCAAGCTATAGAGCAAAAATCCCTCATCTGTCCTTTTATAAACAAACGGGCCGTCACTGTACGGGTCCCTCGGTAATTCCTTCAAATAATCTGCTGCAACCAGCTCATCCAGGCTGGCTGGGTACTGCGCTTTTTCTTTCTCATAGCGCATAACTGCCAGAATCGTCAATAAAGCCCGCCTGCCTGTTTTCATTCGCCAGGCAATTTGACTTACTCTTCTGTACGCAGGGATAGTGATTTTCAACATAAGAGGTGCTATATGAACCTCTTCGTTCTGTTCCTGTTCGTCTATGGCCTCATCTCGCAAATCCCATGGTGTTTCGGCAGGTATTTCAGCAAATCGTCTAAAATATTCATCAATTTTCGACGTCATCTCCTGCCTGTCCGGATAGTTAAAGCTAACGAATCTCCACAGGTTTTCCATCCAGTCATCAGTGAACACATAGGGCAGGCCGCGCGCCAGCATACGGCCATGCCCCTGTCCATCATCGGTAAATGTCCGTTGAATCTGGTCATACCAGAAAGCTTTTTCCGCTTCCAAAGAGACGATGGTCTTTTGCTTGCTAAACTGACTTTCCAACTCTTGCTGAGTGTTTTTCAAAACATCCGGCGGCACGTCAAGCTGTTCCAAGAGCATGAAAATTGTTTTATTGGCGAGTGCCTCTATTGCAATGCCCACTAACTGCTCAACCAACAAACCATGGCCGTGTAAATGACTACCATACTTAACCAGGGCGATGGAGTCATTCAATGCCGCCTTAACGTCACCCCTGTATGCCTCAT